>JAZKGH010000310.1:0-9575 GCA_040386055.1 Bacteroidota bacterium | reverse complement strand
CCTGTCGGAAGCTTTCTACATGGTTGTGATTACCCGGCATGACAATTCAATTTGCACGGAGAAGCTTATCAGAAATTAATACAAGTAATCCCCGGAATTTACAACCACCCTTTCCGCTTAAACCATGTCCAGACAGCAATGGTAACAATTAGCATCAAACCAATCACTCCCGGGTATCCCCAATGTTTCTCTAGCTCGGGCATATATTTAAAATTCATACCGTAAACACCTACAATAAAGGTGAGAGGTAAGAAAAATGCTGTGAACACTGTTAATGTTCGCATGACTTCGTTGGTACGCTGAGAGGATAGCGAGATATAAATATTAAGGAGGGATTGAATGTTTTCGTAAACTTCTTCCAGGTTTGTATCTGTTTTAATATAATAATCACGCAAATCCTGCATAAACGGATTCTTCTTTGCCGGAAGTCCGGTTACCTTGTCAATGATCTCTTTGGTAATATTATTCAACTTTCGAATGACATATACTTTACGCTTAATCAGGTAAAGGTTTTTGAGCAAATCGGGAATCCTTTTTTTGAGGAAAATACGGGATTCATAAAAGTCGATTTCAATATCCAGTTTGCTAATAGGTTCTTCATAGCTGCCTAAGCATGCTTTAACTAATTTACTTACCACATCATGCAATTGACCATGGTTATTGTATTTCTCAACCACCTCATTTATTTTATGAAACTCTTTACGGTGTATGGTAATGAGGGTGTCTTTGGTAAAAAAGATGGCCAGCTTACGGGTTAAACCTTGAATGGAATCCGCTTTTTTATCACATTCGGTATCATAATAACGACAAATAATAAAATGGGTATCATCAATCAATTCATACTTTGGTAAGTGTTCAGGCTGCATACAATCCTGAATGGTCGAAGGATGGAGGTGGTATTTTTCGCCAATAGCAATAAGCTCCTCATTGCCGGGATTCAACACATCTATCCACTCGAAGGTAGAATCAGACTTACTTTTAAACGGATTGATCATAACTCAAATATAGCCTTTACAGGCAATTGTGAAAGCATACATTAGGGCGCGTTTCAATTGAAAAAGCAGTAATGCGTAGTAGTTATGTTTGAGATTAGTTCCAAACCTTTGTACCTTCAATACAATTGGTGCAGATCTCAATTTCCTTGCGGCTCTTTAAAATCGCCCTTCTGAAGTTATTATATTGCGTTCCTTGCCAAACTGTTTTAAAACTCTCTGTACTCACATTGCCAAACTGATGGGTCGCGTCCTTGTCAAAGCAACAAGGTACCACCAGGCCATTCCAGGTAATCACACTGCCGCGCCACATTCGCCAGCATTGGTTAAGCAATTTGTTTTTTATTTGATATCCGTTTTCCGTTTTAGCATATCGGCTTAGGTCTTTATTTTCCGGAATAAAAGTATCACTGGTTTGGTAATCATAAATTTGTGCTGTTTTGATTCCTAACTCATCCACTCCAATTTCGCTGGCAAGTTTCTTTATTTCCGGAATTTGGTGTTCATTATGCTTAAAAGCAATGAACTGCCAGATAATATGTGGTGTTCTTGAGCCCAATTCCTTTTTCCATTTGAGCAGATTTTGTGTGCCTTCAATCACCTTATCTATTTTACCTCCAATGCGGTATTTGCCATAAGTATCCTGTGTTGTACCATCAATGGAAATAATAAGTCTATCGAGACCTGATTGAACGGTAGCTTTGGCCATTTCATCTGTAAAGTAATGGGCATTACTACTTGTAGCTGTGTAAACGTTTTTTGAGGCAGCATATTTAACAAATTCCAAAAAACTTTTATTCAAGAAGGGTTCTCCCTGAAAGTATAAAATGAGCCACACCAATTCAGGATGAATCTCGTCAATGATTTTTTTGTATAAATTTAAATCGAGCATACCTGTGTCGCGGGTAAACTCTCTTAAGCCGCTTGGACATTGTGGGCAACGCAAATTACAACTGGTAGTAGGCTCTATTTCCATGGTCATTGGCATTCCCCATTGTACAGGCTTTTTTGTTGTTTTGGAGAGATAATAACTACTTAGCAATTTTACAGCATTGAGTAAACGCTTACCATTTAATTTTGAAAGTAAGTTTAGTCCATCAAGTAGATTTCTGTTCATTAAGTAGGTAATTAGATAACAGGTATTTTCTTGTATGAATCATTGATTTCATTATGAAAGATAGAGAAGATTATGGATTATGCAATTGTGAATTCCAAACGAGAATGATGAACAATCGGAGTTCATCCATTTTAATCAGAAGGGAATGAAAATGGTTGGTATAAAAAACGCCCCACGAAGTATTTATCGTGAGGCGTTTTTTATAAGATTCAGGTTAATTATGCTGAAACCTGAGAAGCGTTTTTGTTACGTTTACGCTCGTTTTCATCTAAATATATTTTACGTAAACGAAGGGATTGTGGAGTGATTTCTACGTACTCGTCACCTTGAATATATTCCATACATTCTTCCAAACTCATATTGATTTTTGGAGCCATACGGGCTTTATCATCCGTACCTGAAGCACGCATGTTAGTAAGTTTTTTCTCTTTGGTAATGTTCACCACTAAGTCATCCTGACGGTTGTTTTCGCCAATAATCTGACCCATATAAATCTCATCACCCGCTTCTACGAAGAAACTTCCGCGGTCTTGTAATTTATCAATGGAGTAAGCAATGGCAGTTCCTTGCTCACCGCTGATCATTACACCTGCCAAACGGCTAGGAATAACACCTTTCCATGGTTCGAATGCTTTGAAACGGTGTGCCATAATAGCTTCACCTGCGGTTGCTGTTAATACGTTGTTACGCAAACCGATGATACCACGTGAAGGAATTTCAAACTCTAAGTGAATCAAATCACCTTTAGGCTCCATTACCAACATATCACCTTTACGCTGACTAACCAATTCAATTACTTTACCAGAACCTTCCAATGGAACGTCAACGGTTAAAATCTCAATAGGCTCGCATTTCACACCGTCAATTTCTTTAACGATTACCTGTGGCTGACCTACCTGCATTTCATAACCTTCGCGTCTCATGGTTTCAATCAAAACTGACAAGTGAAGAATACCACGTCCGAATACCATATATGAATCCGCTGCATTTGTTTCTTCAACGCGCAAGGCAAGATTTTTTTCCAATTCTTTAAACAAACGGTCACGTAAATGGCGTGATGTTACAAACTTACCTTCTTTACCAAAGAACGGAGAGTTGTTAATGCAGAACAACATGTTCATGGTAGGCTCATCGATATTGATAGGAGTTAAGCCTTCAGGATTTTCAAAATCAGCAATGGTATCACCAATTTCAAAACCTTCAATACCCATTACCGCACAAATATCACCTGCAAATGCTTCTTCCACTTTCATTTTACCCAAACCTTCAAACGTATATAATTCTTTAATACGTGATTTTTGGATAGAACCATCGCGTTTAACCAAACTTACCGGTTGGCCAACTTTAATATTACCACGTAAAATACGACCTACCGCAATACGACCTGTAAATGAAGAATAATCCAATGAAGTGATTTGCATTTGCAAAGATCCGATCTCAACGTGCGGAGGTGGGATTTGTGCTATGATATCATCTAATAAAGCGGTAAAGTCTTCGGTTGGTGTTTTCCAATCCGGCCCCATCCAGCCTTGTTTAGAGCTACCGTAAATAGTATGGAAGTCCAACTGTTCTTCAGTTGCTTCTAAGTTAAAGAACAAATCAAATACCTGATCGTGGATTTCATCCGGACGACAGTTTGGTTTGTCTACTTTATTGATAACAACGATTGGTTTTTTACCTAATGCCAATGCTTTTTGCAACACAAAACGAGTTTGCGGCATTGGTCCTTCAAATGCATCAACCAATAGCAATACGCCATCAGCCATATTTAATACACGTTCTACTTCACCGCCAAAGTCCGCGTGACCAGGGGTGTCAATAATATTGATTTTGGTACCTTTATACTGTACTGAAATGTTTTTAGCCAAAATAGTGATACCACGTTCACGTTCAAGGTCATTGTTATCTAAGATAAGATCCCCTGTTGCCTGATTTTCACGGAACAATTGGGTTTGGTGAATAATCTTGTCTACCAATGTGGTTTTACCGTGGTCAACGTGCGCTATAATAGCAATGTTACGAATGTTTTGCATTGTGCCTTTTTAGAAAAATTGAGGCGCAAATCTAGGTAAAATACTTCATAGTTGTATAAAACTATGGTTATTAGTTGTTTGTTTTAGGTGATTAAAGTCAATTATCTGCTCATTAAGACGATATCGGATGCAGGATACCAGATTTCAGATACGGGATGACTGGTATTTGGCGTCCTGTATCTGGCATCTAGGTTATATAAATGTTAGAAATAAATCCATTAATGACCTCCTGCAACAATGGCATCTTCGTCAATGCCTTGTGCCCGCAAAATGCTTTTAACCCTGATAGCATAAAAAGCCAGATAGAGAAAGCAGACTACTCCTACAATGTAACTCATTTTAATCCCCAGAAGAGAATCGGAAGCGAGGTAACCCTGCAATAAGCTAATGAAACCACCACCCATAATCATCATAATCAAAAAGCTTGCTCCCTGATTGGTATGGCTTTTAAGCCCGCCAATAGCAAGCGTGAAGATACAAGGCCATAAGGTGCTGCAAAACAACCCCACACTGATGAAGCCAAATACACTCAACATGCCTGTTGTGCTCATTCCCACAAACAAGGAAATGATACCTAATAAAGAGAAGATAAGGAGTTGACGGGCAGGGCGACCTTTACTTAGAATATTTCCCACAATCAGCACCAGAATAGCAATACCATAAATATAGAATGGTGTGATATCATGTCCGGCAATGAGGTTCACTCCAAGAAAAAAAGCAAAGGCCAGATAAGGAGTTATCAGGCGCACAATTGTTTTATGATCCGGTTTCCAGTCGAAAGCATCCATGGAAGATGTCCAGCGGCCGATCATCAAACTTGCCCAGAATAGGGATACAAAAGGAGCAAGTTGATCTGTAGGTGTATTCAAGTATTGGCGCATGTATTCCGGCAAATTACTGGCGGTTGATACCTCAACACCTACATATACAAATATGGCGATCATGCCCAATACCAGTTGCGGGTATGCGAGTGCACTTGATTTGGATACTGCTTTTTCAGCAACAGTTTCCTCAGCAACAATGGTTTGATTAGGAATAGAAGAAAATTTGAAGGCAATAGCTACCAGTAAAAAGGCAGCGCCCAGAATGAGATAAGGAATCTTGACACTGTCGATGCTTGCTTCGGCCTTGTACCCCGCGGCATAAATGGAGCCGAAAATCGCAAAGCTCACCAGCAGTGGTCCGATGGTAGTACCTACATTATTGATAGCTCCGGCTAAACTTAACCGTTGGGAGCCTTTTTGTGGATGTCCCAATAGAATAACCAATGGATTGGCTACAGTTTGTTGCAACGAAAATCCCAATCCAACAATAAACAACCCGCTGATCATAAGCCCGAAGGAGGCTGTTTCTGCCGCAGGATAAAACAATAATGTTCCCAAAGCGGAGATAACCAGCCCAAGTGATAATCCATTTTTATAACCGATTTTATTGATGATATCCGTTCCCATTATGCGGGAAATGAGGAAGTATATTATGGACCCGATTGTATATGCTACGTAAAAGGCAAAGGACACCATTTGTGATTGCCATTGCTCCAGATTGAGTTTTTCTTTGAACACAGGAATAAGGATATCATTAGAGGCAGCAACAAATCCCCAAAAGAAAAATACGATGAGGACAGAAAACAATTGCGAGCGCTGTGTGGCAGATTGACTCATAGTTGGTTGGTTATGTTTTCAAAAGTTGTGTTTTTAAGAGAGCCCGCAAAATACTGTTTACTCACATCCGTTCGGGTGTGACCATTATATCATCCACATCATTATCCTTTTAAAACCAAATTTTACCAAATATGGAAAAGGGATATGTTTTCAGAAAATAAACAATAGCTTCGAGTATCAAACTAAAGCTATGAAAAACAACGCTGACGTTTGACAGTTAAACCATACACCACATGAAACATCCATTATTATTTACACTGTTGTTAGGATTCGGCCTTGCCGCACCACTTACGTGCGCAAAGCAAAAGGATAAAAAATCCTCAGCAGAAGAAACGAAACAACACCATCACGCCCAACCCAAAAAGATGGCATTGTATGCACCGGCAGGAACCATTAAACAGGCACAAGGAAGAGTTTAACAAGTCATGAAAACAATCAGGAAGGAAAAGCTATACTGGATTTGCCAGTTAGGGGGATGGTTATTGTTTACCCTGCTCGAATTATCAACCTATATTGGGATTGATGGTTTGAGCTGGAAATTGCTGACCAATGCGTTGGTTAACTTTTTACTTGGAATAGCATTTACACATCTGTACCGAATGTTCCTGATTCGTTCGGGATGGCTTACCTTACCACTCTACAAAATCATTCCCCGCGGAATGTTGGGTGTGGTATTGATGTCAACTTTATTAACCATCATCAATATCTGGCTTGATCGTTTCACGTATCCTGTTTTGCAAAAAGTTCCGGTAGATGCCGGTACTTTTCTGGGATACTTTTTTAACCTGAGCAAGTATGTTTTGTTATGGTCACTTACCTATCATTTGTTTCAATATTGGGAACGTTCATTAAAAGCAGAACGTGACAGATATCAGATAGAAGCTGTGCTCAAAGAGAACCAATTCAACAATTTAAAAACCCAGCTCAATCCCCATTTTTTGTTCAACTCACTTAACAGCATTCGTACACTTGTTGATATGGATCCGGTATTGGCTAAAACGGCTATTACCCAATTATCCGGTTTGTTACGGAGCTCATTGCAAATGGGAAAACACAAAACGGTTTCCTTGCAGGATGAGTTACAAACAGTGAAAGATTATCTGGCCATTGAGTCTATACGTTTTGATGATAGACTAAGAGTACATTTTGACATTGATGAAGAAGCAGTGTTATGCAATGTGCCGCCAATGATGTTGCAAACGCTTGCTGAGAATGCCGTGAAACATGGTATTTCCAATTTGAAAAATGGTGGTGAAATAGGTATTGAAGCACACCGCTATAATGGGACCTTGCAAGTAAAAATAACGAATACCGGACATTACCAACCTAAAGAAGAACATGACGGAGTCGGCATTGAAAATACTTTGGAACGATTGAAGATTTTATATGATGACCGCGCCACATTCTCTATTCAGAATGGTGCCTCACAACAAGTAATTACTGAAATAACGATACCCGTATGACCGCTATTACAACCCTATTAGTAGATGATGAGAAATTAGCCCGGGAAGGATTAAAAGCACTTCTTAAAGAGTTTCCGGAAATTGAGATTGTAGGAGAAGCTGCTAATGCCGATGAAGCATTGGATATGATTGACAGATTGAGACCACAGCTGATGTTTCTGGACATTGAAATGCCGGAAAAAACAGGATTCGATTTGCTGGAAGAATTAATTGAAACGCCTTGTGTGATTTTTACTACTGCTTACAATGAATTTGCCATCAAGGCATTTGAGGTAAACGCACTGGATTATTTACTCAAGCCTGTTCAACTGCAACGGTTAAGGGAAGCCATCGCAAAAGTTAAAAAGCAGCTCACAGACCTTACACAGGAAAAGGAACGCTTAAAACTATCGGAGAACGATCAGGTGTTTATCAGAGATGGCGATAAATGTTGGTTTGTAAAACTTACAGATATCCGCATGATTGAATCTGCCGGAAACTATGCGAAAATATTTTTCGAGAACAATCAGCCACTCATACATAAAACACTGAATGCACTGGATGAAAGATTAAGCACCGGAATATTTTTCAGAGCCAATCGTCAACAGATTATCAACCTTCGGTATATCGAAAAAATAGAACCCTTTTTTAATGCAGGCTTTCTTATTTATTTAAAAGACGGAACCAAGGTAGAAGTGAGCCGCAGGCAGTCGGTGAAGTTTAAGGAGATGATGAGTCTTTGAAAGGATCGTGCGGTTTTTGCACACAAAGACACAAAAAAATTAAGGAAGAGGAAAGAACACAAAGGGAATACAGAATTTGAGGAATAACCACACTCTTCTCTTTGAAAATAAAAAATCCCGATTGATACGTCAATCGGGATTTTTTGTCTTATGGATGGAATACTATTTTGCTAAGATCAATTTTTGTGAGGAAATGGTTTTATTTCCGGCTGTGATATTAACATGATACGTATTAGGAGCAAGGTTGCTGATGTCAAGTGAAACAGTACCTTCTGAAGAAGTCAGTTTTTGTTTCCTGATGACTTCACCTTTTGGTGATATGATATTCAAATAGTATGTATCTGCTTTACCATCTGTCTTATACTGAACGGTAAAAAGACCTGTGGAAGGATTTGGAATCAACGTGAGTTCCTCTTTTGAAGTAATGGCAGTCGTTTTCTGAATGTTTTTAGGATTAACTGATTGCCCATTCTGAGAAGCGGGAATTTGAGAAGGAGAAGTTGTCTTTATTAAAGTGAGCTCCTCAGGGCTTCCAATGGTTACTGTTCTGCAAATACGATCGCAGCAATTTTCACCACTTGGACTTGTTGCAAATACGGCCAGACATACCGTATACTCCCCATCTGAGGCATATGAATGAATAGGATTCGTTTGAGTGGAAGTTTTTCCGTCTCCAAATATCCATACGAATTTGGCTGTTGAATTATAGGTTGATGTATTATCGAACTCAACAACGGAGTTTGCGACAGAAAAATCAAAATTCGGTACTACCTGACAAGATTGGTCAATCTGTTCTTCGGTTACGATAACTGTTTGACACGACTGGCCGCAACATACCTGATCCACTTCGCTAATTACCATTTTTTTGAAGCAAACAGTATAGGTACCGGCCTTTTTATATTTGTGGGTCGCAGTAGAATTAAAGCTTGTTTCTCCATCTCCGAAATCCCAGAAGGTTACCAGATCCGCGAAGGAAATTCCACCATTGTAAGTAAATGTATACGGATTATTACCTTCTATGGAGAAATCACTCATATTCGGTTCGTTCTCGCATTTACAATTCTCGGGGACGGAGAACGCGATTCTTGATCCATCTCCGGCTGCATTGACGGCAAAAGTCAGGGTAACAGGATAAGTAGTAGATGGGGGGAAATAAATTGTTCCGTTTGCATCTACGCCACCCACTGGGTTACCTGTTATGGAAGTGGATGATATAGCTGAAAAGTGACCGTCATCACTAATCAACAGGAAATTTTTATCAGAGTACAGCACACTCGCAAGCTGGAAAATATGTATATACAGGCCGTAAGACAGTGTGGGGCTACTTGGATTAATTACTATTTTCGTACTAGCATTAATAGGAACGAAGGTAATGACTCCGAAATCTGATGTTGAATGTGCTGTTTTATTAGGAGGAGAGCTAGTGGCAACATTTGGATCCGGTACAAAAGTGCCAGGTGAGGCGCTAGTCATTGATGAGTACTGGCTTAAGCTAAAGGTTGTTGAACCCGAACAAGTAGCAGTTAACGTAGTGGATGGATTAATATTTCCGGTAAAAACATTCGAGGACTGGCTTAATTGTGGCCA
>JAZKGH010000309.1:0-4015 GCA_040386055.1 Bacteroidota bacterium | reverse complement strand
CTACATAAGCAACAATTGCATCAAAACCGTCTGCCAGGTTTTTACCGCATCCTTTGTATGCAGCAGGTCTTTGCAATGCTACCTCCATAAATAGGTTGCGTTCAATAGCGGCAATATGTCTCACAATATCACCTATCGTAAACTTGCCCGACTTATATGTCCAGTCGAGGTGATCACGGGGAATGACTTGAATTATGCGGTTGGTTACCTCGCGCGTCCGTTCGTAGTACGTAATAAAAGAATTAATGGTATTTATTTCCATAGCTAAATGATTTATAAAATGTACCCATCGGCATATTCATCGTAAAAAAATTAGTTCTCCAGATCTTTAATCATTCTTTCTAAAAAATTCATGGCTGTATTCATATAGTTCAGCTTACCCGAAACCTGGGCATGTAATACACCTCCCTGAATAAGTGCCGTTAAAACCGCTACCACCTCATTCACGTTTGTATCTGTTTTCAATTCGCCTGTTTCCATACCTCTTTTCAGTTGACGTTCAACCGAACTTCTCCAGTATTGCAATGCTTTAGTCGCTTTTTCTTTTAACTGAGGATGCGTATCATCTGCCTCTGTTGCCGTATTCGCAATAGGACAACCCGATCTTAAAAACGGCAATTTTAAAAAATTACGATATGTTTCAGGATACACCAATAGCTTCTCAATAACAGAGGTACGCGCATCCATTTTTGTTTTAATGTAAACCGCCACCCGTTGAAAGTTATAATCAAAAGCAGCAAGAGCTACATCATCTTTATTCCCAAAATTGCCGTAGATGCTTCCTTTAGTAAGTCCGGTGGCATTCGTCAAATCATTCATTGAAGTGCCCGCATAACCTTTTGTGTTAAATACAGGAGCTGTTTTTTCAATAATAAACTGTTTAGTACGTTCTGATTTTGACAACATATAATTAAATATCGGAGCAAGTATAATCAAAAAATATACCGATTGGTATATTTTTTTTTTTTGGGTTCCTGTTATATGATGGACCTATTATTTTTCTGGGTAATAGTTACGGGTTAGTTATTGCGGGTTCAACTTAATTAACTCTGTCAACCCTTCACCTTATCAACTAATCACCTCTTATATTTGCATTTTATGAACAACATTTCTGATCCCGGTAATTCTTCCTTCTTTATTCCTTTTGCAAAGCAACCGGATAAATATGCATTGCCCCGAAAGTTTAGGTTGATGTTGCACTCTATTCCTCACCCCTTGTGTGCTTTGGCGGCAGAACAATTACAGGAATATTTGCTTACTCAACAGGAATGGAAACATAATTTCGGATTAACGGCAGATGGCACAGGACCTGTGATTGGAAAAATGTTTGGAGTATTGGTGGTCCAAACACCTGCAGGTGAAGTTGGATATCTCTGCGGTTTTTCGGGCAAACTTGCCGGAGCAAACTTACACACCAAATTTGTTCCTCCCGTTTTTGATACGTTAGCAGAAGATGGCTTTCTGGCCCCGGGTATGAAGGAACTCTCACGTATGAGTGAAAGTATTAAAATGTTGCAAACCGAACAACCTGACGGTTTCGAAGCGCAAATCAAACAGCTGAAAACTTCGCGCAGAAACTATTCCAATGCATTGCAACGCCAATTGTTCGACCATTATTTTTGCGTGAACCGGCAAGGTGAACACAAAAGTGTGCAAGCCATTTTTGAAACTGCTGATTATAAAAATCCACCTGCAGGAGCTGCCGAATGTGCAACACCCAAACTTCTGCAATATGCTTTTTTAAACCAACTCAAACCACTTGCCGTTGCTGAGTTCTGGTGGGGGCAATCTCCTAAATCCGACTACTGGAAACATGAACACTTTTATCCTTGTTGCAAAGAAAAATGCGAGCCTATTCTAGCTCACATGTTGAGTGGAATGGAATATGAATATCTTTAAATGTAATATCCGAATAGAATTATGTAATTTTCGGTTGTAATAATTTCTTAAATTGAACGCCTAATTTCAAGAACCTTGGCAATAGTAACATCCTGTTCTTTTCTATTTTGGCAGCGTTGGCTTTATTACACAAGTTTAGTATTTGCCTTTGCCGGAATCCTATTTGCCTTCTTCGGAGACAGTGTTTTATTCTCTTCCTATAATAAACTATTGGCTCAAGTGTTCTGGCATCAATCCGAAATGCCCGTTGAAGGGAAAGCCTTCATCCATTTTATGTATAAACCCTTCGGAGGAACCATTGCCTGTTGCTATATCCTGCTTGCATTCATTGCCCGTTATCCTTTTAAAGAAAAAAAAGTATGGGCCCGCAATGCCATTATCATAGGATTTGGATGTTGGGTTATTATTGATACCATAGGATGTTTGTATGCTAACGTTTATCCTCAGATATATTTTATTAATACCTTTTCTATTCTTGTTAAAGCATTGCCCATTGTTTTCACCTGGAACTATTTCTCTACTAAATAAAAATGAGCAAACAAAATTCTTATACGGCCACCATCGACATTATCGGTATTAATCCATTTGTGTATATACCCGAAAAAATATTGATACAGGTATGGCGAGCCGCTGGAAAAGACAAAGGAAAAATCCCCATACGCATGAGCATTGACGGGCACGAATTTGTACAGACATTAATTAAATATAGTGGTCATTGGCGACTCTATTTAAACACTCCCATGCGCAAAGCGGCTCAGAAAGACGTTGGTGATACCGCTCTTTTTGAAATTACATTTGATCCTGTGAAAAGGGAAATTCCAATGCATCCCAAATTGATTGAAGCGCTAAAGAAAAATAAAGATGCTAAAAAAGTGTATGATGAATTGCGACCCTCACTTCAACTGGAGATTGTGCGGTATATTTCGTTTTTGAAAACGGAAGCAAGCATTGATAAAAATGTAATCAAAGCCATCAGCTTTTTATTAGGTAAGGAACGATTCATCGGAAGAGACAAACCCTGAATCAACAGGAATCAATACAGCATCCAGTTTCAAATCATGTGACTCAATTGGAACATGTTCAACTTGCTGAAAAGGATAATAAATACCAACGGTATGTGCATCCTGTTGCTTTGCCAGAAAAGTGTCATAATACCCTCCTCCATAACCTAATCTATAATTATTGACATCAATAGCCAATCCAGGAACGATAATCAAATCAAACAAACCTTCATACACAGTCGCTTCACGAGGGTGTTGAGTGCCCATAATACCAGTTGCCAAATCATCCAGTGAAACCAATATTCTGTTTTCAAGCTGATGTTTGGGTAATGTTTTGGGACTGATGACTGTAATACCTGAATGTAGCATAAAATTAATCACTGGGCGAATATCAATTTCGGAGCCCATCGGTATATAAGTGTGAACCGTTTTATAGTTGCGTTCTGCAATCAATCGTTGCAATTGTTCTGCTATCCATCGATCATACTTGTTTTTAAGTATTGCGTCCAATGCATTACGTTTAGCAAACATTTCTTTTCGTAATAATTTCTTTTGTTCTACTACCGGCATTTCTTCTTGTAACAATAAGTCTCCAAATATATTCATTCTTTCGGGTGCAATGGTTCAATACTTTTTTAGCTAAAAGGAGTACCTTTATATTCAATTAGGATTCCGCATTAAACAATAAAAATACTATGGAAAACAACATCCATTACGAAACCGTTAGCGAGGCAATCAACGACCTTGCAAAAAGAGGATATACTACCGATTTTGAAGTACTTACCGAGCAGGAATGTCTGAGGTGTAATACAACATCCAAACAACTTTCACCCGATGAATTCGAGATTGACGAAACCTATCGGTTTGAAGGCAGCACTGACCCCGGTGATGAGATGATTGTATTTGCCATTTCATCCAAACTCCACAACATGAAAGGAATTGTGGTAAATGCATACGGAATGTATGCTGATACCGACACGTCCAGAATTGTCCAGCGCTTAAAAAACCATCTCAAATAAAATCGAAAAGGTGGTGAATTTTTTAAATCTTCTTTAGTTTCGTAAAGCATAAATTGTCACCCCCTATAAACATATGAGTAACTTCCTATTTGAAAC
>JAZKGH010000308.1:0-17535 GCA_040386055.1 Bacteroidota bacterium | reverse complement strand
TTGAAGATCTTCCCGATTTTGAGTACAAAAAATATGTACTGTTGGCTTATCTGCAGGATGTACATGCACAGTTTACTGAAACCCGCTTGTATCCGGCTTTAAGCGACCTTGTGTTTCATTACCGCAACCTCACCAGTTTTATTGAACAGAAACAAGCCATTTACAACAGTTTTCCTGAACGTTTAACGGAAATCGACATGAAGAATCTGCGCATGGCTTTCACCAAAGTTATGAGTAATGATGATCTCATGAATCATTTACAGGAAGTAGTATCGTATTCAATTCCCGAATTGAAAAAACATCTGGATGAAGGCAAAGAGATTTATGAGTTTATTGAAAAAGAAATCAACCTATCACCGGTTGGTATTTTACCTATTTACCGTAACGAGGGTTACATGTTGGTGCGTGACGGTGACCTGCCCGAAATAAGGGTATACGAGTTTAGCGTAAAGTTTTTTCAGCATGATGAAGAGAACTTTCGGTCGGTGCAGACACAATACCTTACTTCCTATAGAAGAAGTTTTGTCAATACTTCAGAAAATATTAAGATAGACATGATTCGAAGTCGTAAAAAACTTCCCAATCCGGCTACTTTTTCGGTGGAAAGTGCTTATGAGTTTCCTCTGGAAGAAACCATTATTCCATTGGCCAAACGGATGCTTATGAAGTATATTGAAGGTGTTTAGGAGAACGGTTGATTAGTTGATGTATGAGCATGTGCGGATGATAAGAGGGATTAAAAAATTGAGGAATGACGGAATGAATATGCGAGTGAATGAACCTAATCATGTTTAGATACAACCCCTTCTTACACCCCATTGGTTGTTTATTCGAACTCGCTATTATATTACTAACCGGTCTAAATAAAAACGCCTTTCATTGAGTATCAATGAAAGGCGTTTTTGTATAAAGGCGTTTAGACTATTTAGCAGGAGCTGGCTCTGTTGCGGGCTGTACACCTTCTGCAGGAGCTGCGTTAGGGTCAGCAGTAGGTTGTGGATTTGGAGCCATTTCAGCTGGTTTTTCAACTGGCATTGCTGTATTATCAATATTTTCTTTTAAACGGGATTCAGTACCTGTAGTTTCTGCCTCACCATATGGGCGGAAGAAATTTGAAGCCAAAGAGAAAGTGATGAGTACAATAGCTAAAATCCAGGTAGTTTTTTCAACTACATCTGTAGATCTGCGGGCACCCATAATTTGGTTAGGAGCGGTAAAGTTAGAGGCAATTCCTCCTCCTTTTGGATTTTGAATCAATACTACCAACGTTAATAATACGCAGGCTACTATAATAAGGATGCTGATAAGTAAAAACATATGTTATTCTTTAGTTTCGGTTTTAATTTTTTGTATAAGGGATGCGAAATAAGTCATTTTATGAGGATATATCAAGCATAATTTTTCGTAGGCTCTGATTGCCTTCTTATAATGACCTTGTTTATAGTAAACATTTGCCAATGTTTCAGTTACGAGCTCATCATTATCCTCCACACTTTGTTTGGCCATATTTACCGGATTGTAAAACTCGGCCTTGCCTCGGCTGATACGCGGGTTCTCTCGAATGAATTTGTCCAGAATAGATTCGAAATCATTGACATTGCTGCGTTTAACCTGTTCGGCAATTTCAGCTTCCATCAAAGCTTTATCTGAAGTTTCAATGCTCTGCGTTTCAATAATTGGTTCGGTTGAAACAGGTTCTTAGGTATTGATTCTGCCGGAGTTTCTGTCACAATCACTTTTTTGCCTTGTTGCAGTTGCAGCCATTCGGTAAAAGAATGGCTTTCAGAAGATTTTATTTCCTGAACAGGTTCTTCCTCTTTGGTTTCAATTACTTCGGGTGGTGCAACAGGAGTGAACGTTTCGGCTGTAACTACTTCTTGTATAGTTGTTTCAATTATTTCTTCTGTAACAACGGGTTGTTCAATTTCCGAAGTTGTTTCGACCAAATTTTCAGCTGTTGGAATCTCTTCTGTTAACTCTTCAACAACGGAAACAGAAACAAAATGTTCAACAGGGGCAACGGTAGTTTCTGTTTCAGCAATCTGAACGGTTTCCGGAACCAAAACGGGTACCGGTTGTTGCTGGTCACTTAAATTGTGAATGTAACGGAACAGTACCGTACGATCCGGAACCAACAGCGATGTATGTTTGAGTTGTTTTTCAAACTCATAGTGGTGGTCATTATACAATGCTTTGGTAAGCAATACCTGAGCTGCCTGAAAATATGGAAAATCAGCTGCCACTTGCTTGAGTGCAGTGATATGTGATTTACCCAATTGGTCGGGTTGTTCAATGAGGGATATAAATTCCTGTTTATTCAATTAAGCCTTAATGAGGGGTTGCAAAATAAGCAAAAAATACCAAAGGATGGAGGAAAGTGATTGGTGCATTAAGTGAATAACCTTCCACTGGTTGTGGAACTTGGAACCCACATAATAGCAACAGAACAAACAACCCGAAAAATCATTATCTGAATAACCCAGTACTCAATAACCGATTAACATCTCCCTACCAGTTAATAAAGGCCTTATTAAAAATATCGGTTACCAATTGATCGGTTGCAGTTTGGATGAGTTGGTTCTCAACTGCTGAGAAATCCTGTTCGGCTGGGTAATTGACAAATGTGCTGAACGTTTGGGTGAAATTCTTCGTTTCGTCCTTTTTGTTTTCAAAGGTAATCTCCACATTAATGGTGAGTTGATTGACCGCATTGGTTTGGTCACCCTGCACACCCACAGGTGCGGTACGATAATCAAGAATTTTCCCGCTGAATTCAAGGTCGCCATCGCGTTCGGCTAACTTCAGCTGTGTTTCGTTAACAAATTTTTGCTGGAGCTTACGTGTAAGTTCGGGGCTTAAGGTTGGAGCCACAATACTTGCCAGATTGGAGATATAGGTAACGGTAAACGTTTTGGCATCAGGATGAACGGATGCTCCTGTATGAGAATAAAAGCCACAGCCGGTGTGTAACATGAACAAACCGGCTGTAACTATAATGAAATATATTTTAGGCAGTGCTTTATGCATTAAGCCGAAGCTTTAGATTTAGCGATGGTATTTTTCAACCATTCTGTTGTTACTGATTTAGGTCTTTCCAATGGCAATCCTAATGCGCGGTCCCAAACCAATGAAGCCAATACACCCAATGCTCTTGATACACCAAATAATACGGTATAGAAATCATATTCTTTCATTCCGTAATGTACCAACAACGCTCCTGAGTGTGCATCAACGTTTGGCCAAGGGTTTTTAATTTTTTTGTAGTTACCCAAAATGTTGGGAGCTACATCATATACGTCCCATACAATGTTTACGAGTTCATCTGTTGGCATGTGCTTTTTAGCAAATTCCATTTGAGCAGTGAAACGGGGATCTGTTTTACGCAATACTGCGTGACCGTATCCAGGTACTACTTTTCCTTCGCTAATGGTTTTATTGATATACTCTTCAATTTGAGCTTTACTTGGTTTTCCACCACCAAGGTTTTCCTGCAATTCCAATACCCAACGGATTACTTCCTGATTGGCCAATCCGTGCAGCGGACCTGCCAAACCATTCATAGCTGCCGAAAGTGACAAGTATGGATCGGATAATGCCGAACCTACCAGATGAGTTGTATGAGCCGAAACGTTTCCTCCTTCGTGGTCACTGTGGATGGTCATGTATAAACGCATCAATTCTTTGAAATCATCACCTTCAAAACCAAGCATGTGAGCAAAGTTACCTGCCCAGTCCAGTTTCGGATTAGGTTCAATATGGTCACTGAATTTATAGGTTCTGCGGTAGATGTAAGCCGCCACACGTGGTAAACGTGCAATCAGGTTCATCGTATCTTCATAAGTATAATCCCAGTAATCTTTTTTGTTGATTCCTTTGCGGTAAGCAGCAGCAAATTCTGATTCGGTTTGCAAGGCCATGATAGCTGCCGAGAACTGTGTCATGGGATGAGCATTCAAGGGAAATGAATCAATCACATTGAATACATGCTTAGGAACAATTGCTCTGCGCGCCCAGGCATTAGTCACATCATTTACATCTTCTTCAGATGGCAATTCACCGGTTAACATCAAATAAAACAATCCTTCAGGTAATGGCTCGCTTCCACCTGACACTTTAGGCAATTTTGCTCTCAGTTCAGGAATACTGTATCCTCTGAAACGAATACCTTCTTCAGCATCCAATAAGGAGGTTTCGGTAATTAAACCAATCATTCCCTTCATTCCTGAAAATACCGAGTCTACTGTGTAACTGCCCAAAACGTGTTCGCTGTTGGCTTTAATAAATTCTTTGATTTCTGCTGCTTTCGCCAATCCAGTGTCGGCAAACTTGTTTTTCAACTTATCCATTTAAGGTGAGGATTTAACTATTGATGATGATTCTAAATGTGTTACCTAAATAACCGCGTAAAATTACGATTTGTTTTTGGTAATAAAGAAATAAGATGCACATAAATTATTATGAATAACGATTTTTTAAGGTTCACTATTCCTCCGGATGTTTGTTGTAGCGGATAAAATAGTAGGCGATGCACACAATTCCTGAAAGGAAAAAGGAAAGAGCGTACGGAATATGATTAAAGTCAAAAAACTCTCCCAGCATCCAAACAACATTAGCACAGATCCAACAACATACGGATAGGTTAGGTAAGAGCAGGTGCATTTCTTTCCGGGTTTTAACGGCAATATAAATAGCCATTGCAATGGTAGGGAAAGCCATTATCACGCCACCAATTCTGAAGTGTAACAGCCAGCATGTGTCTTTGATGAGCCAAAGTACAATATGCATATTCTCGATGTGCCTTAGGTGCTTAAACATGGGTTAGGTTTATGAAATCAGGTTTGCAAAGTAATAAAGCGTTCGGACTTCAAATATTTTTTTATATTCACAAGGTTAAATTTGCCTATGCTTAAATTCTACAATAATGTTTTAAGTTACCTGCTTTGGTTGTGTGTGTTAGGATGTTTTCCGGTAGGGTTGTATGCGCAAAGTTCAACCGTTAAAGGCAAAGTAATCAATAATAAAACGGGCGACCCATTGCCGTATGCATCTATATCTGTGAATAAAAAAAATGCAACAACAGCCGATTCACTGGGTAATTATCAGATAAATGCAGATCCCGGAAAACTGCTTATTCAGGTTACACAAATTGGTTATCAGCCATTTGAGCAAATTGTTCGCATCGGATTTGAAGAGAAGATCACAGTTAACCTTGAATTAATACCGAAAGAAAATGAACTCGACAGGGTGATTGTTTCAGGTAGTCGTCAGGAAAAGCAAATTGTACGTGAAGTAATGTCGGTTACATCTATCAAACCCTATCTTATTACAAACACCAACTCCGCAACTTTATCCGATGTATTAAATAAAGTACCCGGTGTAAGTGTGGTGGATGGACAGGCATTGATTAGGGGAAGTTCGGGCTGGAGTTACAATGTGGGAAGCAGGGTGATGGTATTGCTTGATGATATGCCCTTAATGGGACCTGATGCCGGTGATGTTCAATGGGACTTATTGCCGATTGAAGCTGCCGAAAATATAGAAGTTATTAAAGGGCCCTCATCGGTATTGTATGGAAGCAGCGCCACGAGTGGAACCGTAAATGTGCGCACGGGATGGCCAACCAATAAACCGGAAACCAAAATCACTTTTTTTCAGGGAGTGCAGGATAATCCACGTAATAAAAATTCCATCTGGTGGGAGCGAACTACACAACCGTTTAATTCAGGAATGTTCATGGTGCATAAACAAAAATTTGGTCAGTTTGATTTGGTAGCCAGTGCCAATGCCAGTGCCACCCGCAGCCATATTCAGTTCAATGATGAATTCCGTTTACGGTCGTATGTGAAAACACGTTATCGTTTCAAAAATATTAAAGGGTTGAGCGCGGGGATAAATTTTAATGCCATGATTAAGAAAAACGGAAGGTTCTTTTTATGGAAGAATGCAGATAGTGGAGCATTGGTTCCGTTTTCGGGTAGTATGGGGTATGATAAATACTATATTTTTTCGGTAGATCCGCACATTACATATTTAGCGAATACCTATACGATCAGTTTAAAATTCAGACATTACAGTATTGTGAGAGACGGAGTCTTTGGTGCAAAGAGCGAGGTGAATCCTAATGATGCAGTAGCTAAAATCAATGCTGTAGACTTTAGTTTTCAAAAACGATTTGCTAAATATTTCACAAGTTCTTCAGGAATATATGCCAGTAGTTTTAATGCAGTTGGGAATGTATATCCGGGCGATCGAACGGGTTATTCAGGAGCTGCTTATTCGCAACTGGAGTTTGATCGTAAACGATGGAATCTCACTACAGGATTACGATATGAGTTGAATGCAATAGGACCGGTATCGCAAACGCAACGGCCGCTGTTGCGTTTTGGAGGAAACTATCAGGCTTCAAGCAAAACATTTTTACGATTATCATACGGTGAAGGATTTAGGTTTCCAACAGTAGTGGAGCGGTATGTGAAGGATAATGCTTCGGGCATTGATATTTTTCCAAACCCCGATTTGCTGACAGAAAGAGGTTGGTATACAGAGTTGGGTGTTAAACGTGGATTTAATATCGGAGGATTCAGCGGAACACTGGATGCCTGTGTATTCTGGATGGAATACCACAACTTAATTGAGTTGCGTTTCGATCAGTATGAAAGGGCTACTTATTATTTTGATCAGAATGGAATTCATGTAGTGGGAGAAGATAAGTTAGGATTTAAGGCAATCAACCGTCCGTTAAGCCGCACGGCAGGTTATGAGTTATCACTAGAAGGTGGTGGATATATAGGACCTGTAAATGTGCGTACACTCTGTGGCTATACATATACTTATCCGGTTGATTTGTATGCCGATTCGTCCCTACAAAATGTTGGTAATTATTTGAAAGCATTTGCCTCTAATCAGGGTACCATTTACCGAACAGACTCTAATGCATTTAACAGTTTATTGCAATACCGCAATAGACAGCTTGTAAAGGTGGATGTGGAATGCTCATACAAAAAGTGGAGCATTGGTTACAATGCACAGTACTTTAGTGTATTTGAAAAATTTGATGAGGCACTTTATATTGTTATTCCGGGTTTAAAAAACTTTCAGAATAGTGTAGGCGCTGGAGATTGGGTGCACAACATAAGGGCCAGTATGCAGCTGACCCCGAATTTTACGCTGGCAGCTTTGGTCAACAATGTTGCAAATCATGCATACGCAACGCGTCCAACCCGAATGGAACCCATGCGTACCTTCACCCTACAGATGCGTGTAGTGTTTTAACGTAACATAATTTTAGATGTACCTACTTTGTTCCCTGACGTAAGGGTAACAATATACAATCCCGGTTGGTAATCGCTCAGGTCAGCAGTATAAGTAGTTAAAAATGCTGAAGGCTTATCGAATCGCAGACTGTATACTAATTTACCGAAGGCATCCATAATCGTTACTTCATTAGCCGGGCCTTGGATATCGCGGAGTTCAATGGTTACTTTTCCTTGTGTTGGATTCGGATATGCTTTTAAATTAGTATAGGTTGTGATTTCACTTATACCATTGTATATTAAAATCCGAAACACATAATTCGTAGCTGAATCAATTCGTTGAAATGGATCAGGACTACCTGTAAAATGATAAAATGTCTGGGTATAAATTTTCATTGGATATTCGAGTGTGGTATCATTATGTTCTTTAGACACCTCGCCTGAAAACAATGCACAGCCTTTTGTTCCTCCTGCCCATACGCATCCCGGTTTATCGCAAGCAAAAGAAAAACTGTCAGGTTTACCTGAAGCAAATAAAAATTTGGTACTGTCAATGGTCACGGGAATTTCAAGACCTCCGCTAGCAACTATTACTGAATCGCTGGGAATTTTGAAACTTAAAACGGTATGATAATAATAACCGGCCATGGCAGGAGGTAAACCATCAGGAGAAATACCATTATAGGTCAAGTTTGGATCAGGAGTACACGGTTGGGCTTGACTTAGCTGCGTGCTTAATATTACCATGAAACAAAGCAGTAAGTAGTATATTTTTTTCATAAAAACCTGTTTGATGTCCGAAGATACGGAATTAAATGACTTTGGCAAAAGGCTGACAATGAAATGACTTAATCGGCAGCTTCGTCAACATCTGGTTTAGGCTTGGGGATGCTACACCAGTCACATACTTCTCCATCAGCAGTATAACCGCTTCCTTCGCATTGAGGACATAGATAACCACAGCCAGCCATTTTGATTTGAGATTTGAGATTTCGGATTTCGGATTTCGGATTTCGGATTTCGGATTTCGGATTTCGGATTTCTTTTGAGGTGCGAATTACGGAATATGGGATGAGTAATACAATAAGTTGGGAGCTTACCGCGGGTTATTAGTAAAGTTTAATACTTGTTCCCCTCTCAAATCAGCCAATAACAAATTAACTTAATAACCCAGTAACATTGGTCAATTGTTCTTCAACAGGCAATATTGCATCTATCCAATGTATCTTCAATCCATCTCTTTCCATTTTGCGAAAATAGGTCATCTGACGTTTGGCAAATTGCTGGATGGCTGTTGTGAGTTGTTGTTGCAATTCAGGAAGGGTAAATTTTCCTTGCAGGTGTTGGATAATGAATTTGTATTCCAGTCCATAATACTCCAACTGCTCGTCTGATAGTTTGGTGCGCAATTGTACTACTTCTTCTATCAATCCATGTTGCAAGCGATAGCTAAGTCGATTTGCAATGTTAGATCTGCGTTTTGTAATAGGTAAATCTAAACCGATTACCACAGGGTTTAATTTTGGAAACACTGCTGGTATGAATGAATTATTTAACAGATAGGCATTAATTTCAATTGCACGAATCAGTCTCTTAGTTGTTGAAGTATCAGCAAGTGGTGTAAAAGCAGTAGCCGGCATTTGAGCAAAGAATTGAAGCAATTCCTCACGTGTTTGTTTCATCAATTGATCACGTAATCCGATATCAACCGGCACACTTGTATATTCAAAGTTACGAAGCATAGCATCAAGGTATAATCCCGTTCCTCCGCAAGCTATGGGTATTTTATCTTTGTGTTGAATGGCTTCGACAGCAACAAAAAAATCTTTTTTGAATGCATCAATATGGTACTTGTCTCCCGCTTCCCGTATGTCAATTAAATGAGTCGGGATGGACTTCCCACTGACTGTATATTCCGAATAATCTTTACCGGTTCCGATATTCATATCCTTATATATCTGCCTCGAATCAACACTGATAATTTCGGAGTCAAGTGTATATGCAAGATGAGTTGCCAATCGAGTTTTGCCGCTGGCCGTTGGTCCAAGTATAATAATAATGTCGGGTTTCATGTGCTGCGAAAGTAAGTGTTTCGGCTTGCAGTATACTGTTTTCGGTTTATTGTCTTTATTACCCAATTAGAGATTTGTCTTACTTTCGTTTAAAAACTAAACGCATATGATCAAACATATTGTATTCTGGAAATTGAAGGATGAAGCGAATGGAATGAACAAACAGGAAAATGCACAAGCCATCAAAGAGAAATTGGAAGGGTTGAGAGATAAGATTGATGGGTTATTGACCATCGAGGTAGGCTTTGATTTTTTGCATTCACCCGAATCGACTGATGTAGTTCTGTATTCGGAATTTGAAAGCAAGGGCGCGTTGGATTTTTATCAGCAACACCCACTACATAAAGCTGTAATGCCATTTATTGCTGAAGCACGAAGTGAGAGAAGGGTGGTTGATTACGAGTGTTAAGTTCTTCTGTCAAGTACACATTTGATATTACCGGCATTCAGGGCCTGCACATATTTTTTGTTTGGAAGGAGTGTTGCTGTAATCGGTAATCGCTCGTATGTTTCCACATCTACCCAAAACAATTGAGGGGGTGTAGTTCCGGTTTCTGTAAATCCGAGCTTATGGTATCCTTCTCCATTGCTCCAGTCTCTGTCGGCATAGGTCATAATATGTGCAGGGTGATGTTGTTCAATAAAATGATTGAGTAGTTTTCCTAATCCTCCGGTAACAGTAGTTCCTGTTTTACTCGCAAAACGAATAAGCTCATAACTGCGATAAGGAACAACTCCATCAGTCATTACCCTGCTTTTACTAAAAGTTGCAACAGCAACTATTTCATCTTTATACACCAATGCATATTTGTAATAAGCAGATACATATTGTTGCAAATGATGCATTGTCAGGAAAGTTGAGGCTTGCTGTTTATCAATACGCACAACAGTTGTTTGCCTTGCATGAATACGTTTACGCACGCCAATAATGGATAATAAACGGGCTTCAACGAGTACCTTGTATTTTTCATATATGTCTTCCCAGATATGAATAATTTTTAAACCTTGCTGTTGTGCATCATTGCTAAGATCTGAACAAAAATCAGTAGTGAGTATTTCCTGATGCAGCAATGGGATGCAATGAATGATCAATTTGTAAGCGGGTAAATAGATACCGGCAAAAGGAGTCTGTACAGGAAGTTTTGTTTCAATTGTTTCCTGCTTAAAAAGGTTGGTAATATGTGTGGTAAAATCATTCATTCGATATCAAACGAATCTACTTCTATGACTCCACCAACAGGTAAGTCATTGAGGTGTGTTTTACCAATGCGCATTCGGATCAAACGTAATACAGGATAACCAACTGCAGCGCACATTTTACGAACCTGTCGCAGTTTACCCTCTGTAAGTGTTACCGAAATCCAACAAGTTGGCCCATGTCGTTCATCCCTTATTCTGCGGCTACGTTCAGGGAATACCGGCTGGGGATTTAACACAAATGTTTTGCAGGGAAGCGTTTGATACTTTTCTCCTTTAATGCCAATTTCAACACCAAGTTGTAATAAGGCAATTGCTTCAGCGGTAATCAATCCATCAACTTGAGCGTAGTATTCTTTTTCAATATGTTTTCTGCGTACGCGTTCACTTTCTTTTCCATCTGTTGACAGAAAGATCATTCCCTCACTGTCCTCATCCAATCGGCCAATTGCCATGGTACCCTCAGCAAATGGATAAAGTTCTCCCAGCAGTTTTTTCTTTTTTACATCCGTTTTAAACTGACTGATATAGCCGTATGGTTTGTGCAAAATATAATGATGGTGGGAAGGTGACATGGTTTAATAATGCTGCATAGGTACTACAATATTTGCTTTTTTGGGAAGGTTGATTGCAGGAGAAAATTTTTAATTCGTTACGATTTATAGTATAATGCAAACGCTTTTATAACAGCGCCCGAATGTTATGTTTGAACTTCTTGCAGGATTAGAACTCGGCTCCTTTCTTTTTGCAATTACCTGTATTTTACTCATCATGGTTTTTGCATTTATGGTGATATTTTTTGTGACCTATAACCGTAATATGAGTATTCAGCGTTCCATGAAAAAGATGAGCGATGAACATCAACAGCATATTATAGCCAGTAATTTAATAACACTTGAAACAGAACGACAACGTTTTGCTGAAGACTTACATGATGAAATCGGAGCATCCCTGTCGGCTATACGGTTGTATGTAGGAAGTATAGATAACCAGCTACAGGATAAATCAATTAAAGAACAACTGAAGGAAGTCAAGAATACAATTGATCAATCGATGGCCAGCACTCGCAGAATTGCACATAATATTTTACCACCCGGACTTGAAATTATGGGATTATCAAAGGTTGCGAGTGATTTGGTGAAACAACTGAATGCAGCCAATACGCTAAACGTAATCATAAATACAACTCCTGATATGCCGAAGTTGGATTACCATCGGGAGCTGATATTGTATCGAGTGTTGCAGGAATTGTTTAATAATACCCTTAAACACGCAGAAGCTAGTCGCGTTACCATTTCATTTGAAGTTACACAAGGTAGGTATGCATTGACATTCGAAGATGACGGGAGAGGGTTTGATCAGAATGGTCAGCAATTTTCGGGCATCGGACTCAGCAATTTAACCAATCGCATCAAAATGATTGGAGGTGCTTGTATGGTAGAAACAGCCCCCGGACAAGGTTTTAAAACAATGATAAGTGTGCCGGTTTCTGGAGATTAGGGAATTAAGAGATTAAGGAGTTGAGGGGATTGTTATAATTCAATCAAACCTTTTTTGATAGCATAGGTGATTAAGCCTGCGGTATTTTTTGCGCCAATTTTGGTGAGCATGATACCCCTGTAGTTTTCAATAGTCTTAGGGCTGAGTTTCATATTTTCAGCTATCTCCTGAGTTGTATGTTCTTTTGCAATCAGTTTTAGAATCTCAAGTTCGTAATCTTTAAAAGGAGTAACATGTTGGATGTGGTAATAAACCGAAGGATGTTGTATATCCATCAGTTTTTTAATGAGTGGAATGGATGCTTTATCCATCATATAGGAGCCATCAGTGTATACAGTTTGAATAGCCTTAACAATTTCAGTAATATCCACATCTTTTAATAAATAACCACTTCCTCCGGCCTCAAACAGACTAGAGATATAGTTATAATGATCATATACAGAAAGACCAATGACTTTTATCCTTGGGAAAAGTCGTTTAATGTTTTTACATATTTCAACACCATCCATGTCACTCATTTTCATGTCAAGCAAAATGATATCCGGTAATGTTTTGGGCAACTGTTCAAGGAGGTTGCTGCCACTTATGGCTTCACATACTATTTTGATATTGCTGAAGGGACGTAAGGAGGCAATAACACCATTTCGGAAAATGGAATGATCATCGGCAATGGCTACTTTAATTGGGTGTGGTTTTGCGGGCATATGGGCTTTAAACTACCACAAAAATATGAGGTCGGTTTCAATTTATAGCTATTAATTTCTAGGAAAGGCTATCGATATAAGATTATTGTATGGTTTAAATGAAAAAAAGGACTTATTATTGAAAATAATATTATTGATTAGCAGAGTTTTATGGTGGATTTATCGGTTTCGGGGGTTTTCCCTCTAGCGCGGTATAAGCATCGACTCATAATTTTACAATCAGAAAAGCAATGAGCATGTTATCTCAGACAATACTTAATGAGGAAATAAGACAGCAGCAATTGTTGTTATATTTCAATTCTGTATGGTTGGATTTTGACAATATTGAAGAAATAGATAAACTCAAAACAAAACTGAAGAAGGCTGAATTGCTTTTAACGAAGAGGCTCAAACAAAAATAATCTCTACTCAAACGAGAACAAAAGTACAATGGCTTTGCATGTTAACCCCTTCATAGCCGAAATAATAGAAGAAACCGGCAGCTTAAAATGCTGTTTCCCTTTGGAAAAAGACAACCACAGTTTGGCCTGACTGTGGTTAGTCTTATTATTCCGGTATGATTTAGTCAGTTGATTTACACGATATTTATAGAGCAGATCGTTAATGATTAATCATTACTTTTCCACTGAATAAGTGCCCATCTGGCATCTCTATCTGGTAAAAATATAATCCCGTAGTTTCTGATGAATGGTCCCAGGTATAAGATGCATCTATGACAGGAGTATTTACAATTTCCTTACCTGCCATATCATAAATATGAAGCATTGTATTTGGTGATTGAGTGGGAAGTAAAAAGATACAACTACCATTTGTGGACGGGTTTGGATAAACCGAGACCTTTTCATTTTCACCCCTCCATTCGTTCACCCCTGTTGTAAGTGGAGCTCCATGATAAAAGGCCACATTGTAATCTTTGCTAACACGGGCTAATTTGGTCGATTGCAAACGAAACGTAACAAAATAGAGCGTAGGTCTGTTCATTCCCGCGAGTGCTTCCCAGAAAAAATTAACTACATGCTGGCTATCATTTTGATTGGTCTCAATACGTCCGTTTAAATGTAGTAATTCAGAATATACTTCAATATTACAGTTGGTATTATTGTTCAATGGCATGATAAAAGGTTGCTGAACCCATCCGGAAGTATTTACCACTGAACGGTACCAACCGGCAGGTGCCAGATCTGTATTAGGAAAATGAACAGGAGTTGGAAAATCTATCACTAAATCAACTACTCTGATCATTTGAGTAACAATAGTATAAGCATTGAGTATTCCATTTGATTCATAGCTGCTCACTTTATATTGGATTAAATATAGTCCCTGGAAATTTATATTGTTCCATGTAACCATTCCGCTATGCTGATTCATTGTCATTGCAGCAGGAAGTTGATAGTTGAGTAAGTTGGTGCTGCTTAATAATTCATATACAATATTATCTCCTTCTGCGTCTATAAAAGTAGGGTTGTAAGTAAGTGATTTACCAAAGGCTACACTCGGAAAGGTATACGCAAGCGGACGAGGATTTTCCAGTGATAATAAAGTGGGAGAAACGCGGATCATCGATTCTATTACAAGACTACTGTTGGAAGATTGTCCTCCGTTTACATTCACAATATTATCAACCAGATTAGGGTCAGAATAGGTAATTATAAAAACACCATCTGATTGGTATTCATGTATTGTTTTATAAATATTGGAACGAAAATTATCTTCGAGGTTAGCAAGGGACAAACGTGCTACAGTTTGGGAATCACCATCGCCAAAGGATAATTTGATAGAAGTTTGAGAAGCTGCACCATGGGGATCTCCCAGAATAGTAACACTTATTTCATACTGCCGGCCCGATAGCTTTTTTGTTGTAATGTAACCTCCATATAAATGGGAAGCAAAAGTTGAAAAGTGAAACAAACAAATGGCAAGGATAATAATGAGGTTTTTCATGCGAAGGGTATTGATTCATACCAAGATAGGGGGAAATTCGGAATTTTAAGCACGAAATTCTAGAAACGGGCCAGCGCTTATACGTTTTGTTTCCAATCGTAATAATGTACTTCGCGTTCGGTTGTGCCGTCATCGTACAAGTTCATGATAATAAAAGAAGGGGAGAATTGCTGGTGATCACCTTTCCACCATCCACCTGAAACAGCTCCATTACAATAATAATCTGTCCCTAAATAATTAACATGATCAATGAGGTGTATGTGTCCGCTAAGGCAAGTTTTAACATTTTTATAACGGTAAAACAGATCACGCAGCTGATGAGCATCGGCATGCAACGTATTATCAGGAACAAACCAATGATTATGGTTTACATAACTATTATCAAATAAAGTGCAAACAGCTAAAATAGGAATGTGTGAAACAATGCATACATGAGTTGTTGGTGACGTGGATGCAAGTTCTGTTTCAAGCCAATTCATTTGGACTTCATCCAATTTGCCAAAATAACCAGGAATACTTTTACGGGGATGAATGCTATCAAGTACAATAAATTTCCACCCTTTTTGAGTGAAGGTATAATAAGGTTTGCTGAGTTGATACTCATTTAATGCCCATAGCTTTCCATCATTGTGATTAACACCCGGCAAGGCCCAGCCAAACAAATCATGATTTCCAATGCAATGATGTACCGGTAATTGATTATGTGTTTGGAGCAAGCGGTGAAAGCAATTCCATTGATCGCGTACTTGCTCTTTTGAAAAAGATACAGCATTCATAATGGCATCACCACCATTAATAATAAAGTCAGGTTTATCTGGCATCTCATTCACCTGTTGAAGAGCTGCCGCAAATCCGGCCTCGGCAATCTTGTCGGGTTTGACATGAATATCTGTGAGATGGGCAACACGTAGCAAGCGTTTTCGTTTGACTGCAGTTATTGAAGATTCAACGGAAAGAGCATTGGCCTGAAAAGACAAAGGAGCCAGTAAGGTACCGGCTCCTAATAATCCAATGGTTTTAAAAAATGATTTTCGAGTTTGCAATGGTTTCATAAACGCACTGCAAATCTCTATTCAGCGTATGTATAAAAATTTAAGTACAGGTTAAATTAAATATACTCTTACACATTGTAATGTGGGAAAACCAATAATGACTATTGGGGTTAAGTATGTGTTATTAAAACCTTATGCTTCTGCTGCAACTTCTTCGGCAACTTCCTCTACTGCTTGTTTTGCAACCAGTACAAATGACATTTCACAAGCACGGTTTACACTAATTTTTATGTGTTGTTCTTTCATCCAGGTAGCAATAGCTTCATTTTCGGAAATTAAAATACACAGGTCGTTGGAAACAGCAGTTTTGTTGCTTTTGTTGATCGGTTTTCCATTCACCATTTCAAGTGAAAATATATAACCCAGTTTATTACGGGCTCCGGTTGATTCAAATTCGTGTTTGTACAGTTGAAGTTTCTGATCTCCATCCGTTGTTTTCTTAAGCAACAAACGGATAACCGGTAGGTATTTTTTCCAAAGTTGCGTGTACATGCCTGCGTCTCTCATATATAATGGTTTTGGTATTGCACCGCTTTGGAACAATCATCAAAAATAGGATAAATAAATGGTTATCGGGTAAATATTGCTGATAAAACCACTAAGTAGTCATTTAGCATTAATTACAGGAGAGATCCTAAGATGTTTGTATACTGCTATATAATAGGTTATTATGATTTGTTGAGGTAGGCCGAAAGAATAGATAAATTCATGATATTTTAATGTGTAAATGGTGGTTTTATTGATTTAAACTACTAGAATTGCTATTTCTATAAAATTGCAAAATGACGAACAGTAGAATATTCCTGTGGGTGACCTATAGGTTGAGGTATATGCCTCTGCTGTTGCTTCTTTTTTTTGCAGATAAAATATGGGCTCAACCTTGTTCCGGAGCACCCTCATTCACCATTGATCTCTCAGGATCTCCGGATAGTACTTGGACGAGTTCAAGTATTGCCCGTAGTGGAGATTGTTGTGGATCCTCTAATCCGGATAGATGTATTGAGTTCAATCTTACACTCGATTCCTTATCCAGTGGAATCAAACTGGATATTCCATCAGGTGCATTACCGGGAGGAGCATTGTTTTACCAGATTGGCTGTGGAGTATCCTATCAGGTTGGAGTCGAAATTTGTTTGAGTGGTCCCGGACCTCACAGAATAACATTTTGCAAGCCGGGTAACAATACCAATGTATACCAAATAAAGGCAATACCTAAACCCGATATTCGTGGTAAACTATTGATTACTCAGGCCTGCATTGGATTTCTCCAAACAACAGGTCTTGTTGATACATCCATTTCCTGGGAATCAGTTCCCAATAATCCTACCTACAATTCGTATTTAAGTTGTTTACATGGTTGTGATTCGGTATCCATTATTCCTACGGGTAGTTATCCTCCAACCGTAACTTATCGTGTATGTGGTTTGGTACAAGGAGGATGTGTGGGAACAACGTTTTGCGATACAGCCACTGTGCATTTTGTGACAGATATTGATGTAGATATTCAACCCAAAAATGCGACTGTTTGTTTTGGCGGAACCAATACAACATTAACCGCGAATGCAATAGGAGGGCTTGCTCCGTTTCATTATACCTGGAGCACAGGTGCTACAACATCTTCAATTAGTGTTGGAGCCGGTACTTACCATGTTTCAATGACAGACTCACTTGGTTGTTTCGTTGTGCGTGATACCGTTATTGTTACATCATTTACATTACCCATAGATGCCAATGCAGGGAATGATACAACTGTATGTACCCGTGCCAATAATGTATTGTTGAATGGGATTGTTCAAGCAGCAGGCGGTGGTCGATG
>JAZKGH010000307.1:0-5551 GCA_040386055.1 Bacteroidota bacterium | reverse complement strand
CCTTCCGGAATATAAGGCAGTTGAAGGGTTCTGCTGGCATCTCTTCCCTGGTCGACCAAAAAGTACGTTTCCGGTAATGCAACCCTTTTGGCCGAATCGTATATCAGCACCACATTACTCAGGTAATACCGAAACACATCCACCGTAAACTGCTCTCCCCATTCGTTGGTGTAGCGTTTATCAAATTCAAGAGGTGAATTTCCGGCTACATGGTTTAAATGAAGTAACAGCAATGGTTTCGGAGGGTTGGTTATTATAATGGGTGTAGTCGTTCCTCCTTTGATCTGCACATTTCTTACGGTGACTTCTTCATTTTTAGAACACCCGACACTTGCCATCCACCCCACCAGCAATAAGATGTGCAGTAAATAGTAACGATGAAAGATATGGTGTGGGTTCATGGTTCGCACAAATGTAATCACACTTCTACTTTTTTATCAACAACAAGCGAACCTGCTTTGCAAAGTCTTAGTCTTTCATAGATTTGCCGCACTAATAAAATTATCAAGTAACAGAACATGAAGAATATTACCGTAATCGGATCAGGAACGATGGGCAATGGAATCGCTCACGTATTTGCACAGAATGGATACAATGTGTCGCTGGTAGATGTAAATGCTGCTGCATTGGAAAAAGCCGTTGCCACTATTGGAAAAAATTTGGATCGCCAGGTGGCTAAAGGCGGGTTAACAGAAGACCAGAAAGCTGCTACGTTAAAAAATATCACCACTTTTACCTCGTTAAAAGAAGGTGCTGCAACAGCTGATCTGGTTGTAGAAGCGGCCACTGAAAATGTAACCATCAAGCTTGATATCTTTAAGCAACTGGATGAAATTGCTCCGGCACATTGCATTCTGGCTTCCAATACTTCTTCTATCTCCATCACTAAAATTGGTTCGGTAACCAAACGTGCGGATAAAGTGATCGGAATGCATTTTATGAATCCGGTACCTGTTATGAAGCTGATAGAAGTTATTAATGGTTATAAAACATCTAAAGAAGTAACCGAAACTATTGTTACTTTATCCAAAGCTATCGGTAAAATACCGGCTGAGGCCAACGATTATCCAGGCTTTATTGCCAACCGTATTTTGATGCCGATGATCAATGAGGCGATTTGGACGTTGCACGAAGGTGTTGGAACGGTAGAATCCATTGACACGGTAATGAAACTGGGTATGGCTCATCCGATGGGTCCATTGCAACTAGCTGATTTTATTGGTTTGGACGTTTGTTTAGCCATCCTCAATGTTTTGCATGATGGATTCGGAAACCCTAAATACGCTCCATGTCCGTTATTGGTAAATATGGTTATGGCAGGAAATCTTGGTGCAAAATCAGGAGAAGGATTTTATAAATACACTGCAGGTAGCAAGGATTTAGTTGTTTCCTCTCAGTTTGCCAGCCATTAATTAAATGGCCTGAGAAATCATCACAGATTTCACGGATTCAAATTTATAATAAATGAAAAGCCTTCCAACTAACAGTTGGGAGGCTTTTTTTATGCCTGACGAATTGACGGCTTAAGGTTTAAATGCAGATATGTTTAAAATTGTGGTTAGTATGTTACTGTGTGTATTTTAAATATATATTATTATAAATCAAACGATTAATAGTAAATATATCAACTCTTTATAGAGATAATAGTTCGTTTTTTACAGCAGCCAATTTATCCTCTATTCCTTTCAATTGATCTCCACCTTTTTCAAGCAAAATATCCATCTCTGCAAGGTGTCTTACTTCATCAAATAGTATTTTATGATATTGTATAACAGATGATTGAACTGATTTTATGGCCTCAATCTCTGTACTTAGGGATTGAACATTCGCTATCACACTGGTAAAATCATACCTTTTAGCTTCTTCCCGGTACATATTACCTATGCCAAGCAATAACCAATCAGGGCTAATCTGTTCAAAATTAGTCAATAGTTTCTGGATGATATCCAATCCAGGCTTGTTACGACCTGTGGTAATATGGGTTATTATGGGCAGCGATACATCCAAAACCTTCGCAAAGGTTGATTTACTGTGTTCGCTACGTACCATCACTTCAATGATACGTTTATTTAAATCATCTATCATATTGATCTATAAAGGGTTAAAAATACTCTATTTACTTTTGTTAACAAGCGAATTTACAATTGTTTTTAGAATAAACAAATGTAAACGAATGTATTTACTTTTGTAAAGCATTAGTATTATGTATTTATTTATATAAATAATCATTAATAATTGATTAATAGATAGTTATAACAACATATTTATACCAATTTACTAGTCTTAACTATTGTAAAATAAGAGGTTTACATTAGTTTACTCACCCAAAATGGCAGTCTTCTTCCCCTCTAATGAAACTTTCTGTATAAACCGGAATGGAAGTCCGAGAACTGATGCTGAAGGGATTCTGGAGAGCGATACATCCTGCTCTTCGTTTTGATAATTCATTACATTCAATAGCGTTTACTAATTCTTATGATAAATCTGAAGCAATACAAAAAATGGTGATAATTATAGATTACGGCTGAACACTTCATTCTATAAAATCAACAATATCCCGATAGTTATAGAAGTCTGTTCTTCAGAGAGTGAATCACTCGGTCCTTAAAACAGTGAAAAACTGATGAGTAATAGTTTCCCACATCCTCTGCGTTTGGGTTTACTTTAAAGCGGGAAATTGTATTTTAGCAGCATGGAAAATTTTGTGGTTTCGGCTCGTAAGTATAGACCATCTACATTTGAAAGTGTAATCGGTCAGGGCCACATTACCAACACCTTAAAAAACGCAATTAAAAACAATCAACTGGCGCATGCCTTTTTGTTCTGCGGTCCTCGTGGCGTGGGAAAAACAACCTGTGCCCGTATTTTGGCCAAAACCATTAACTGCAGCAATATTACAGCAGATTATGAAGCCTGCAATGAGTGTGAATCGTGCAGATCGTTTAACCAGAATGCTTCTTTTAATATATACGAACTGGATGCTGCATCCAACAACTCGGTAGATGATATCCGCGGCTTAGTAGATCAGGTTAGATATGCCCCGCAAGGCGCCAAGTATAAGATCTATATTATAGATGAGGTGCACATGCTTAGTGCTGCGGCCTTCAATGCTTTTCTAAAAACACTGGAAGAACCACCTCCTTACGCCAAGTTTATTCTGGCTACAACAGAGCGTCACAAGATTTTGCCAACCATTCTTTCGCGTTGTCAGGTATTTGATTTTCATCGTATCACTATTGAAAGTGCGGTTCAACAACTTAAGAAAATCATTACCAACGAAGGGATCGTTGCCGAAGAAGAAGCCTTACACGTTATTGCACAAAAGGCGGACGGAGCCATGCGCGATGCTCTTTCGATATTCGACAGGATTGTAAGTTTCTCGGGGAAAAACATTACGTATAAAGATGTAATTGATAACCTCAACATTCTCGATTACGAATATTATTTCAGAGGTGTGGATATGATGATCAATAAAGATCTTCCTGCCCTATTACTGTTATTTGATGAAGTACTTGCCAAGGGATTTGATGCACAACATTTCCTTTCAGGTTTTAGCGATCATTTGCGCAATCTTATGATGTGTAAATATCCGAATACGCATAAGTTGCTGGAGGTAGCTCAAAGTATAGCCGCGAGGTTCGTTCAGCAATCACAGCAATGCTCGCCATCCTTATTATTAAACGGGTTAAACGTGCTCAATAAATGTGAGCTGGAATATAAGTCGAGTAAGAATACACGCTTGCATGTGGAGTTAACGCTGATGAAATTGAGTCATATTCAATCCATCATCGACCTCAATTCGGGAAATCCCGAGGCTAAAAAAAAAACTAATGATGTAACGGCACCTCCGGTTTCGCAAGTGCAGCCGCAAGCTGAAACAAACAAAACTGACACATCCGAAGTACCTGTTTCCAATCCACCACCTGCACCGGCTTTAGCTACAGTTGCAATAGAAGAACCTGTTGCTAAAGTCCCCATCAAACCTATTGGTAATAATAATGCCATGAGCAAGTTGGATAAACTGCATCAACAGCTCACGCAATCTGCGCAACAACATGCTGATGCAAGGGATGCCGAGGTTGAAAAAGTGGTCGTATCAACAGAGTTGGATGCTCCATTGACAACTGATTCGTTCAATACTATTTGGAAAAAATATATTGACCGTTTGGCAGAACAAGGGAAGAACAGTCTGAGTGTCATCTATAAAAATGCGACATCACGTATTGTGGATGCATCCATCATTGAACTTACGTTGGCCAGCCAGCATGAACGGGAAATGATTGAGGAAGATAAAAACAGTATCATTCCTTTTTTACGCAGCAACCTGAAAAATGCACAAGTTGATTTTACCTTTATCGTTAACCAAACCAGCCAACCGTTCAAAGCGTTTACCGCAGAAGATCGCTTTAAAGTAATGGCCGAAAAAAATCCTATGCTTAATGACTTGCGCCAATCTTTTGGCCTTGAATTCGAATAACTATGCCAACAAAAGAACAAATCAAAATAAATTTACGCCAGCGATTGGCCAAACTCATTAACTATTTCCTCAAAGGGTTGCTGGTAGTGCTTCCATTCTCTATTACCTATAGTATTATCAAGTCCATTGTCATCAGTCTTGATGAATTTGTGGATGTGGGTATTCCGGCTGTAGGGTTTTTAATTGTGATTGTTTCTGTTACCGTGCTGGGCTATATAGGTTCCAGCATTCTAACCAAGCCATTGTTTTCACTGGTTGATGATATCCTTTCACGCATTCCTTTTGTTAAAATTATTTACACATCCGTAAAAGATTTTATGGAGGCATTTGTGGGTGATAAAAAGAAATTTAACAACCCTGTATTGGTTAAGATGGGTGATGGTTTATATAAACCCGGATTCATCACGCAGGAGGATTTATCGGCTTTAAAGTTGCCGGGTATGGTGGCTGTTTATTGTCCTCACTCCTATGCATTTTCCGGAAATCTATTTCTTGTTGAAAGAGATAAGGTACAACTCATGGAAGGTAATTCAACGGATACTATGAAGTTTATTGTATCAGGCGGAGTAACGAGTTTGGATTAGTGCGACATGGAAAATGCGTCCCGATAACTATCGGGAGCGGATTGTCCATTGCGGAAGAATAAATAACTTAATCAACCGATAACTCTTTATCGGATTCGGAATATAAAAGATATAGGTAAGCAACACATGATCATAGCTTTTTTACGACTCATTCGTTTCAATAATTTGTTGATTATGCTTTGCACGCAAGTGTTGTCTTATTATTTTTTGTCGCCACATATTCAGCTACAGGATTTACAGGAACCTCGTTTTCTGTCTTTATGTTTAGCCACCTTGTTGGTGGGTGCCGGTGGATATATCATTAATGATTACCTGGATGTAAAACTGGATTTAATTAATAAACCCACCAAGGTTGTGGTAGGGCAAATAATCAGCAGACGTTGGACGATGTTTTTACATTTCAGCATGAATACCATTGCTTTAATGCTTGGTATATATATAGGAGCTAAAGTAACCATTGCCATTGTACTGGCGGCAATATTATTATGGG
>JAZKGH010000306.1:0-18648 GCA_040386055.1 Bacteroidota bacterium | reverse complement strand
ATTCAAGTCCATTTAAAGAAGGCGACTGGTACTATTTTTTCAAAAATGAAGGCCTTCAGAATCAGAGCATTTTATACCGTCAAAAAGGCCTGGCCGGAAACCCGGAAGTGTTTTTGGATCCCAATAAATTAAGCGAGGATGGAACGGCCTCCCTGTCGAGTTTGGAATTTAGCAAAGACCATAAACTATGTGCGGTTGGAGTGGCACAAAGTGGTAGCGACTGGAACGAGATTTTTGTGATGGACGTGGAAAGCATGCAAAAACAAAACGATAAAGTGGAATGGGTAAAATTCAGCGGAGCCACCTGGCAAGGAAATGGTTTTTATTACAGTCGTTATGATGCTCCGCAAAAAGGAAAAGAGTTCAGCAACCAGAACGAGTTTATGAAAATTTATTACCACGTTGTTGGAACGCCTCAGTCCGCTGATGCGCTGGTATATGAAGACAAACAACATCCATTGCGTTATTTTACTGCTGGCCTAACCGAAGACGAGCGTTTTATGTTTATCAATATCAGTGAAGGAACCAGTGGGAATGAAATACTCATCAAAGATCTGAGTAAAAACGAAAAAACGTTCCGCCTCTTGTTTAAAGGATTTGAAAACAATTACAGTATCGTTGACAATATTGGCAATAAGATTCTGGCAACAACCGACAAAGGTGCTGCAAAGTATAAACTGATTGAATTAGATCCGACACAGCCTGTTGAAAACAACTGGAAAACCATTATTCCGGAAAGTCAGGATTTATTGGAAGGGGTGAGCTATTGGGGAGGGAAATTATTTGCCAATTATCTAAAAGATGCAAGTACCCGTATTTACAAATTCAATGCTGACGGAAGTAATAAAGAGGAAATTCAATTACCGGGAATTGGTACAGCGAGTGGTATTGGCGGAAAAAAGGAAGATACCGAAACATTTTATACGTTCACCTCCTTTACCAATCCGGGTGAGATTTATAAGTATGATTTGAAAACAGGGAAGTCAGAACTTTTCCGCAAAACAGAAGTGAATTTTAATGCCGATGAGTTTGAAACGAAGCAGGTGTTTTACACGTCAAAAGATGGAACACAGGTACCCATGTTTATCATCCACAAAAAGGGTTTGGTACTTGATGGCAATAACCCTACACTGTTGTATGGATATGGAGGATTCAACATTTCTTTAACACCTTCTTTCAGCGTTTCACGTATCATGTTCCTTGAGAATGGAGGTGTATATGCCATAGCAAGTTTACGTGGGGGCGGTGAGTATGGTGAAGATTGGCACAAAGCAGGAATGCTGGAGAAAAAACAAAATGTATTTGACGATTTTATTGCAGCAGCAGAATATTTGATCAGCGAAAAATATACGTCATCAGCCAAACTTGCCATCAATGGCGGCAGTAACGGAGGGTTGCTGGTAGGTGCTTGTATCACCCAACGCCCGGAGTTGTTTAAAGTGGCCATTCCAGCCGTAGGAGTACTGGATATGTTGAAATACCACAAATTCACCATTGGCTGGGGCTGGGCAGTAGAGTATGGCAGCAGCGAAAAGAAAGAACAGTTTGACTACCTTATCAAATATTCCCCTCTTCACAATGTGAATGATGGGGTTAATTATCCGGCAACGATGATTATGACTGCCGATCATGATGACCGCGTAGTGCCGGCACATTCATTTAAGTTTGCTGCCGAATTGCAAAGCAAACAACACAAGGGAGGCAATCCGGTGCTTATTCGTATCGATAGCAAAGCGGGTCACGGAGCGGGTAAACCAACAACCAAACTGATTGAGGATGCAGCCGATATGTGGAGCTTTATTCTCTGGAATCTTGATGCTAATGTCAGATAAAAAGCGTTGAGAGACAACAAAAAAGCTCGTGGTATCCACCACGAGCTTTTTTGTTTACCGACAGAAATTCAGAACTCACCTATCTTTAGCTTGTTCGCACCTAATCTGCTTGGGTGCTATGAGAATTCACAGTACGTTTGTATCGAAATGAATATGAACATGAACGCAAAAGCTAACCAAGACGGACGCTGTGTGAAGCAGTGGAAAAGGTACGAGCATAGTCCTTTGGGGAAAGCCCTCGGAGGGGTGATTGTAATAGCCGTTGGAGCAACATTACTGGCACGACAACTCGATATGCCACTTCCTGAATGGCTATTTACATGGCCGGTGCTCCTTATTGTAATCGGAATTTATATTGGTGCCCGACACTTGTTTCGCAATCCGGGATGGATTATTCTGGTAGGCATTGGTACGGTGTTTTTATGTGATAATATTTACACGGATATAAATATTACCACCTTCTTCTGGCCCATATTTATTATTGCAGCAGGTTTGTTTATGATTATTAAACCGCGCAGAAAACACCAGTATCATGGTGCCGAGGAATGGAATCATTCCCGTTATGAAACTACTGAAAATGTCAGCGATGATTTAATTGAAACAGTTTCAATATTTGGAGGGGTTCAGAAAAACATTATCAGCAAGAATTTTAAAGGAGGCGAAATTACCTGTGTAATGGGTGGTGCCGAGATCAATCTCAGTCAGGCTGATATTCAGGGAAGAGTAGTGCTGGAAGTAACACAAGTACTTGGCGGAACCAAATTGATTATTCCGGCAAACTGGGACGTGCAACCTGAAATGGTGGCAGTGTTGGGAGGCATTGAAGATAAGCGCAAAATGCAAAATGTGGAAACTACGGATAAGGTACTCGTTATCCGTGGAACAACGGTGCTTGGCGGCATTGAAATCAAAAGTTATTAACCCATCAACAAAATATACCCTACTATGAAATGGTTTACAGCAAAAATCGTATTTGGCATACATCACTCTTCTCAGGAGGCCATCACTCAGTATGATGAACAAATTCGCATGATTCAGGCTCGCGATGAACACGAGGCGTTCCTCAAGTCACGCATGCTGGGTGTGCGCGAAGAATATTCGTTTACAAACGAAAATGAGGAAGAAGTGCGTTGGGAGTTCGTTGATGTTACCGATTTATCGGAAATCAACCAATTAACGGATGGCATGGAAATTTATTCACGGATTCATGAAACGGATTCACGGGAACAGTATATTCAGTTTGTGCACGATAAAGCTCTTCAGCTTACACATCGCATAGATCATTCGGAAATACCACATCAAGCAGCTGTTATTTCGTAGTATTGCACACACATGCCAATAGTTGAAATCACCAAAAAACGAATTGCCCGCACCTATACAATTGTATGGACGATATGGATTACGGTCCAAACGTTTATCCTCACTTATATTGGATTGGATTTTCACCAGGCACTTATTGACAGTATAGTCAGTAATTCATTAACAGCTTTTTTGGGTATTGTGCTCTACAATATCCTGCAATACTACCAGCCCGAAAATGATAATTTTGTATACCTGCGTTTGTGGGCATTCTTTTTAGCTGTAGCCGATATCGCCATTGCGAATGAGGTGCTCAAACACGTGTTTTCTTACGATACGCATTACTTGTTTGTGTTGCATCAATCATTACCTATACGGTTGTGTTTCATTTTTCTGATGCTGGGCATTATTACCTTGCTCAATTGGGTTCGCTATTATTACTTAAACGTACAGGAAACAATAGAGCGTAAAGCCGATACTGAAAAAATGGTGCGCGAAGCGGAATTATCAAAATTACGCCAGCAACTACAGCCGCATTTTTTATTTAACAGTTTAAATTCAATCAGTGCGCTGGCCGGCAGTAAACCCGAACAAGCGCGCAAAATGATTCAGCAGTTGTCTGATTTTTTGCGAGGTACTCTTAAAAAAGACGATCAGCAACTTGTGCCGTTGAGTGATGAGCTGCAGCATCTCAATCTGTATCTTGAAATTGAAAAAGTGCGCTTTGGGCATAGGCTTAATACGGAGATTTACTGTGATGAATCTTTAAATGCATTGTTGTTGCCATCCTTATTATTGCAACCCATTGTAGAGAATGCCATTAAATTTGGTTTATATGATACAACCGAAAATGTGCTGATTGAAATTCATACACGTCAGGAAAAAAACGAGTTGATAGTCGAAGTGAAAAACCCGTATGACTCTGCAACTGCGGCTCCAAACAAAGGAACAGGCTTTGGTTTGAGTTCAGTGCAGCGCAGGTTATATTTGTTGTATGCACGAACAGATCTGTTAAAAACAAAAGCCGAAGAAAAACATTTTAGTACCACCATACATATTCCACAACCATGATTAAAGTAGTTCTGATTGATGATGAACCCTTAGCCCGTTCAATTGTAGCCGAATACCTGCAAACATTTTCAAACATTGAAATTGCACAGGAATGCACGGATGGATTTGAAGGCATGAAGGCCATTGCACAGCACCATCCCGACTTAATTTTTCTGGATGTACAGATGCCGAAAATCAATGGATTTGAAATGCTGGAATTGCTGGAGGCACCACCTGCTGTGATTTTCACCACAGCGTTTGATGAGTTTGCCATGCGCGCGTTTGAAGCTCATGCCATCGACTATTTGTTGAAACCCTTCAGCAAAGAACGTTTTGACAAAGCCATGGAAAAGTGGATGAAACAAAAGGCAGCACCGCAAAACACACAGGCGTTGCTGGAAGCCGTTTCTTCACAGCAAGAGGAACAACACCGTGTAGTGGTGAAAACGGGATCGAGCATTCGTATCATTCCTATTCATGAAGTATTGTATTTTGAGGCATACGATGATTATGTAAAAATCCACACTAAAGACGGATATTTCCTCAAGAAAAAAACCATGCAACATTTCGAGAATACCTTAGATACAGGAACGTTTGTGAGGGTTCATCGCTCCTTTATTATTCAGATATCGCAAATCACCAAAATTGATTCGGCAGATGAGGTATTGCTCAAAAATGGCGTACGCGTTCCACTAAGCAGAACGGGGTATACAAAGTTGAAAGCAGTATTGGGGTTGTAGTTATTGGGTTATTAAGTTACTTGGTTATTGAGTGATTAGTTTATCAGTTAAACGGGTGATTTGAATTTAATTTGCAAATATCCTCCTTCGTGTTCTTTCCTCCCTTACTAATTTCGTGTATAAGCTAACGAACGTTGTAATACACGCACAAACCTAACAGCACAAAGAAGACAATCTCTTTCAACAGAAAACGTTTATCGCTGATAAAATAGTAGGCTATTACAATACTGAGCGGAATGCTCAGGTAAAAGAGGGCATAAATAAAATGAGTGTTTTCAATCACCAGTCCTAATGCACCAAACAAAAAAAGCAATACTACACTTTGCAAGATCCTGCGTGTTTTTACCTTGTTTCTGAAAAAATTGAGCTGTAGGTTAACGGCCGAAATCATTATCAATGGCAGCAGTATTACTGCCGGTATCAGTAAATCATATCCTCCAAAAACAGACTTCAACAAGGTGCGTTCCAAACTATGCCTTGTAAACTCAATCACAGAGGCTAAATTATTGTTTAGGTAAAAGACAACAGCTGCAAAGTAGAGTGGGATGGTTATACCCAACACGGATAAGATGAGGTACCGAAAATTGAAGGAGGTAAAGATCACAACACTGATCAAAATGAAGGGTAGAAATACCGCAACATCATAATTGAACAACAAGGCCATTCCAAGGTACATTCCCGCATCAAGCACAATCAGCAGTGGATTGGGTGATTCATACAAAAAACATAAACGCTGAAACATCAAAATAATGAAAGTATTGGAGATGAGCTGAGGAGTGAGCTCCGCCTGTTGAGGATATAAGCTGTTGGCAATGATAAAAAACAAACCCGGCAAAAAAGTATCACGGTACAAAATGCCGTGTTGCACCACAATATAATTAAGGAACAATGCCTGCGATATTAATAATATTGCGGCAAGCACATAACTTAAAAAGAGGTAATTGGGAAACGTTTGTAAAAACGTAAACACGGTATTGGCAAGAGGTGCTGTTTGGATAAATGTATAAGGGTGCGGCCAGAAAAACACGGGCAGTTTAAGCGCTAAGGCAAGCAATACAAGCAATAGGGCAGATAACGCAGTATTTTGTCGGAATAAGTTGAGCAAGGTTGGTTCGTGTTTTAGTACGTAAGTTTCATCAAAGTAAACCGTCTATCTTTAAGTGTGCAAATTAATGATGAGTTGGAGCCAATTTGCTTTGATTCTGTTGGAATTAACGAAACATAATAACTCAGTGCCTTGATCAGTATTTTGGTATCCATCTGCCCGAGCGGATTAATGGTACTGATGAGCACATCACTTTCTTCATTGGTATCCGCATTATAGGCAAACGCTAATTTATCATTGGCATTGAGCAGTACGAAAGAAGAATAATACCCCGCATCATTCGTGCTGTTTTGTTTCTTTTTAATAAAATCAGTGAACTGATTTTGCCCGTCACCATTTTTGGCAATTACAATGATCTCATCAAAATTGTAGGCTGTACGCGATGATGTTTGGGGAAATCCGTTGGCATAATACGTATAGGTTTGACGCGTTTCATAATACTTTTCAGCAACAATCACACACCCTCCGTCACTGCGTGGAATCAGTTTCCGGATGTACAAATCGGTGAGGTTATTACCTGTTTCATTCAACATGGTAGAAATGATACGTGCCGTAAAATTAGGGTTAAGGGGGTCATAATTTTTGTATTGCAGAAGTGTTGTGTTAGCATCAATGCTATAAGCAAACGAGCCGACAACTTTATTGCTATTATCATCCGAATAAAGGCCTGCCACGCATATCGTCTTTTTGTAATTATTCACCACCAGTCCTATATCATTGATAAAAGAAGAGTCTTTTTCGATAAGATACTCCAGGGTTTTATCCATTGATTTGTAATAACCGTATAAGAAAAAGTCACGCACTTCTTTATCTCTGCGCTTTTTGGCACCTTCCTGCGGGTAGTCCACCAGCACAAACGCATTCCCGTCATTGTCACAATCAAACCCTGAAATGATAATATCCTGAGGCGAAAATTTCACATTGACGGTTTTGTTATAAACAGGATTCAGCGTTGCATCAAATCCCTGCAGGTGCATCACAGCCGAATTTTTTTCGGAACCTTCGTTGTAATACAGCATAGCCGTATACTCTTTGTTTGCCGAAGGTTGAATCTGTATTTCAGAATTATTTCGGAAAGTAGATTCATCAATTTGCGCCAGCAGTTTACGTTGTTTGCCGGCCTGCAGGGAGGCATTCACTTTCCAGGCATACACATCAATCTTATTGAGACTGTCATTGCGTTGGGAGGCAATCACCAGAATTCCATCATCCTGCAACAGTACCTTTTCAATAAACGAATTGGTAGGCTGATCCAGTTCTATGGTATTTTCGAGTGCAAGGTTGCCTTTGTATTTTTCAATGATCAGGTCTCGGGTAAACTCATTGTTTTTGGCGCGCATCACGTATATACCCGAGGCATTTTGCCCGATGATTCTGGTATAGCTGGTTTTAGACTTTACTTTTTGCTGGTTGCTCCACTCTACAATCTGGGCAGAAGCCGGGGCCATGCATAAAAATATTGCGAATAATATGAGGGTTCCTTGTTTTACCATTACTTTGCAGTACAAATTAATCCAGATTACAGGATAAAAAAAACGGTTGCAGCTATTGAGGATAAATTAATACAGCTGGCTGCATCTTTTACACATACAAACAGCAAGGATTGAATGGCAAGACAATTAGGGTTTGACACCAAGAAGAAACAGGAAAAAGCCATACTGGTAGGCGTTATTACGCAAAATCAGAAACAGGAGAAGGCCGAAGAATATTTAGAGGAATTAGCGTTTTTAACACTAACGGCAGGAGCACGTGTGGTCAAACGTTTTTTGCAACGCCTCACCCATCCCGATCGTAAAACCTATATCGGATCGGGTAAATTGGAAGAAATCGGAGAATTTGTGCAAGCACAGGAAATTGATATCGTGATTTTTGATGATGAACTTTCTCCTTCTCAATTGCGGAATTTGGAAACCGCACTTAAATGTAAAATTTTAGACCGCAGCAATCTGATCCTCGATATTTTTGCCACCCGTGCCCGCACAGCACAAGCGAAGTTTCAGGTGGAATTGGCGCAATCACAATATTTACTGCCACGCCTTACACGCATGTGGACCCACTTAAGCAAACAAAAAGGGGGAATCGGGATGAAAGGTCCGGGTGAAACCGAGATTGAAACCGATAGAAGGATTTTGCGCGACAATATTTCCAAACTCAAACAACGACTTTCCGACATCGACAAACAAAGCGTAACGCGTAGGAAAAACCGTGATGATAAAGCCCGTGTAGCCTTGGTTGGATATACCAATGTGGGCAAAAGCACCTTACTCAACTTGTTAAGCAAAAGTGAAGTACTGGCAGAAGATAAACTTTTCGCAACGCTGGATTCAACTGTGCGCAAAGTAGTAATTGGCGATATTCCATTTTTATTAACTGATACGGTAGGATTCATCCGCAAGTTGCCGCATCAGCTGATCGAATGTTTTAAAAGCACACTCGATGAGATCCGTGAGGCCGATATTTTATTACATGTGGTAGATGTTTCGCATCCCAACTTTGAAGAACAAATCGATGTAGTGAACCGCACCTTGCTCGAGTTGAAAGTAAATGATAAACCCATCATCCTGGTGTTCAATAAAATTGATCAGCTTCAGGAACCACTGGTACAGCATATTGATGATGATGATATCCAGGAAGAGATTCCATACATCCAACGTTTGAAAAATACCTGGATTGCCAAAGAAAATGCTCCGGTTATTTTTATCTCCGCTTCCAATAAAACCAATATTGAAGAGTTAAAAGAAACGATTCTGGAGAAGATTAGGCCGTTGTTGAAAGCAACATACTAGGGCCCGGTGCCTTCGGCCAGTCCCGATACATCGGAAGCTCAGGCACCTTTATAGTCAGTTCGAGTATCCCGATAGCTATCGGGAGGGCAGGCATTGGAAGGCGTTGTATCGAAAATGGTTTTGAGCACAATGCAATCAATTGACAATTTTCTTTCATCCCGTCTCTTCTCGATATGCGCAACGCTAACCCCACGCACACTACTCGAAGTGACTACATTTCTCTGCGGTTTATTTTTCGATTGAGTATTTCTTCATTTAAATTCCGCATTTTTGGCATTCGCTCCCGATAGCTATCGGGACGCACTTCTTCCCATGCAACCTGATCCAGAAATTCTAAAAAGTCTCGTCACCACCCGAATGCCATTTGGCAAATACAAAGACACGCTCTTATGTGACCTTCCTGATTTTTATCTAGAGTGGTTTGCGCGACAAGGATTTCCCAAAGGGAAATTAGGTATGCAATTGCATACAGTGCATGAAATAAAGCTGAATGGGTTGAATGAGATTTTGACAAAATTGAAGCAAATGCGGTAAGTGGTTATTGGCCTTTAGTCTTTAGCTGTTGGCGAAACTTCTACATAAAAGGAGCAGTATTTTTCAAAGAGACATTGATTGAGTAGGCAAAGAAGAAAGTAAGCAGTAGGCAATTCCTATTGTGTGCGACAATACTTTGTGAGCTTTGTGCTTCTTCGTGTACTCTGTGTGAAACAAATGGAAGACTGTCAGGCTGAGTTCATCGAAGCCTTAACGAATGACCAAAGTACTACCTATTAACATTAGAGCACTTTGATGTCCCGATAGCTATCGGGACAGTTAGTTTAATTTTTTTCCTATCTTTCAAAACAAAAAACAACCCCATGTATTCTCCTTTTCAACTTTCCAAATCTACTTTTATGTATGGTTGCCAATGCCCCAAGCGACTGTACCTTCATAAAAAATACAAACACCTTGCCAATCCTGAAGATGAAAAACAGGAAGCCGTTTTTGCAGCGGGAACCGATTCCGGTTTATTGGCGCGGCAACTTTTTCCGGATGGCGTGGATGCTTCTCCACCCGATGCATTTCAGTATGCACTAGCGGCAAAAAATACACAAGCTTATGTAGCAACACATTTTGTTATTTACGAAGCCACGTTTATTTACAATGGTGTGATGTGTGCTATAGATATTCTGGTGCGCAAAGGCAATCAGTGGTACGCATTTGAAGTGAAAGGAACCAATAGTGTGAAAGCGCAACACATAACGGATGCAGCTTTGCAATATGCTGTCATCACAGGTAGTGGATTGGAACTTGCAGATTTCAGCATTGTACACTTTAACAAAACCTATGTACGCAAAGGTGAGATTGATGTCCAACAATTATTCTCGGCAACATCTGTAATCAATGAAGTGTGGAGAGAGCAGGATATCATTATTGAAAAAATAGGAGAGCTGAAACAAACGCTCGAGCAGGCTGATATTCCGGAGATGGCGGTGGGCTCGCAATGTATGAAACCGTATCCGTGCAATTTTACAGAGTATTGTTTTCGTGATATTGAAGAAGTTGAAATACCCGAAGCCAAAGGAAATATTGAAGTGTTCGTTGAACCATTAAAAGGGTTTATGGAAGACATTCACTATCCATTATACTTTTTTGATTTTGAAACGATGATGTATGGCGTACCGCAGTTTGATGATTCTAGTCCGTGGCAACAATTGCCGTTTCAATATTCAGTGCATATTCAACAAACCGAAACAAGTGAATTGGAACACCGGTTCTTTTTAGGAGATGGAATCACCGATCCGCGTGAAGCCTTAGTGCAACAACTGTTTACAGACATAGGCACAACAGGCACAATTCTGGTATATTACAAACCTTTTGAGATCGGACGACTCAAAGAATTCGCCATACTCTTTCCCCAACATAAAGCAGCAATTGAAAATATTGTTTCACGGATTGTGGATTTGATCGTGCCGTTTAAAAAAGGTATGGTGAAAATTCCGGCAACGCAAGGCAGTAATTCTATTAAAGATGTATTGCCTGCATTGGTTCCTGAATTGAGTTATGAAAAGCTCAATATTCAGGAAGGGAACACTGCAAGTTTTAAATACACGCAACTTGGAAACATGAGTCTCATTGACCAGCACTTTACCCAACAGGATTTATTAGCGTATTGCGAATTGGATACGTTGGCGATGGTGAAAATTTGGGAGTGGCTGCGTAAGGAGTTATAAGCTGCCTTTGGCCATTCCGCTGCGCGGAGCTCAGGCACCTTCAAAACTCCTACAGTCAGTTCGAGTAAACCTTGGGTTGGCATTGGGGAAAGCGTTGTATCGAGAACGAGTTAGAAGTACAATGCCCAATCATTGAACATCATCCTATTATTCCGTCTCTTCTCGATATGCTCCACCGCCAATCCTTTACACACTACTCGAAGTGACTGCAATAGTTATATTCGCACCCACATGGAAATCACAATCAGACCCATTCAACCGGCCGATAATGAAGCACTCGCCCGCATCATTCGTTCCTCCATTGAATCCTTAAACCTACCCACCGAAGGCACCGCGCATAGCGACCCGACAACCGATAATTTATTCCAGCATTTCCAAACATCCAATTCGTTTTATTGGGTGGCAACAGCTGATGATAAAGTTCTAGGTGGTTGTGGTGTGTATCCTTCCAACGGATTACCGGAAGGTTGTTGCGAGTTGGTACGCTATTTCCTCGCACCCGAAGCGAGAGGCAAAGGAATAGGCAAAACACTTCTGGACAAAAGTTTCCAAACCGCCAAAGAACTAGGCTACGAAACCATGTACCTCGAATCCTTTCCGGATATGAAAGAAGCGATTCGCATCTATGAACAAAACGGGTTTACCTATTTGGATCATGCATTGGGGAATACGGGACATTTTGCTTGTGATGTTTGGATGGTGAAGAGGTTGTAGTAATTCTTATATTACGGCTTATATTCGCCCTTTATGGCATTTAACGAAAATTCCCGAGTTAAAATTCCGACCATCTTACATCTAGTAAGATTAGGATATACTTACTTGCCTCTTTCCCAAGCTAAATGGGATTTAAGCACGAATATTTTTAATGAGATATTCTTAAGCCAACTACTGAAAATCAATCCCGAATTGGATGAGCCACAAGCTAAACGGGTATTAGATGACATCATTTTAAAGCTTGATAGTGAAGATCTTGGGAAAGCTTTTTACGAAATGCTTGTAAGTCGTTCAGGTGTTAAGCTGATAGACTTTGACAGAATAGAAAACAATAGTTTTCATGTTGTTACAGAATTGACTTGTAAAAATGGAGATGAGGAATTTAGACCGGACATAACCTTATTAATTAATGGACTACCCCTTGCTTTTATTGAGGTAAAGAAACCCAATAATAAAGAAGGAATATTAGCTGAACGAGATCGTATTAATGCTAGATTTCGAAATAAAAAATTCCGAAAGTTTGCTAATATTTCGCAAATACTGTTGTTCTCCAACAATATGCCTTATGATAATGACCCATTGAACCCCGTTCAAGGAGCATATTATGCAACAACATCTTATGATAAAACTATTTTCAACTACTTTAGGGAGGAACAGCATTTTGATTTGGACAATATTTTATTGCCACTCAATGATGATGTAGAAAACACAATCCTTCGTGATAATAATCTTATTACCATCAAGCATTCGCCTGAATTTGATACCAATAAGAATCCGAAGAATCCAACGAATACTGTTGTAACTTCATTGTTTTCAAAGGAACGGTTTATATGGATGTTACGATATGGGTTTGCTTATGTGCAAGAGTTAACTAAAATTGAGAAGCATATTATGCGGTACCCGCAGTTATTTGCCACTAAAGCAATTGAACAAAAAATTAATCAGGGTAAACGAAAGGGAATTATTTGGCACACCCAAGGCAGTGGAAAAACGGCTCTCGCTTACTTTAATGTAAAATTCCTCACGGATTATTTTCAGAAACAGGGGGTTATCCCGAAGTTTTATTTTATTGTTGACAGGCTTGATCTGATGATTCAAGCGTCTAATGAGTTCAAGGCCCGTGGACTTTCCGTGCGTCAAGTAAACTCACGAGAAGAGTTTAAGAAGGATATGAAAACTGCCGGAGCTATTCATAATCTTTCGGGTAAATCGGAAATATCTGTAATCAATATTCAGAAGTTTAGTGAAGGTGCAACAGCCAATGATACCATTGAGTACGATATCAATGTGCAGCGTATTTATTTTATAGATGAAGCTCACCGCAGTTATGGTCCTGAAGGAGAGTTTTTGGTCAATCTGGTAAATTCCGATAAAAATGCAATTAAGATTGCTTTAACGGGAACGCCACTGATTGGAAAGGATTTAAAATCAAAAGACCTATTTGGAGATTATATTCACAAATACTATTACAATTCATCTATTGCAGATGGATATACGCTAAAGCTTATCCGGGAGGAGATTGAGACAAGTTATAAAATGTCGCTTGAAGAGGCATTGAAGGAAATTGAAGTATTGGAAGGGGACTTGGATAAACGCCAACTATATGCTCACGAAAAGTTTGCTGAGCCCATGTTAGAATATATTGTTCAAGACTTTGAACGAAGCAGGATACTCTATGGAGACAATAGCATAGGTGGTATGGTGGTGTGCGAAAGTTCAGATCAAGCCAAAAAGATGTTTGAATTGTTTACGGATCTTTATGAAGAAAAGGTGATTCCACTTTATGTGAGTGAACCGGGCCTAAATATAGCAGCAGAAGACCGCCCGCAAAGAAATAATAAGCATAAGGTAAAAACGGCTGCACTCATATTGCATGATATTGGAACCAAGGATGACCGGAAAACACAAGTTGAATCCTTTAAGGAAGGCCACATCGATTTGTTGTTTGTTTACAATATGTTGCTTACCGGATTTGATGCTAAGCGATTGAAGAAATTGTATCTGGGCAGGGTAATTAAAGATCATAATTTATTGCAAACACTTACACGTGTTAATCGTCCGTATAAAGAATTCAAGTATGGCTTTGTTGTTGATTTTGCAGATATCAGCAAGGAGTTTGATTTGACGAATAGAGCCTATTTTGAAGAGCTTAAGGCTGAGTTAGGTGATGACATGGATCATTACAACGACTTGTTCAAATCAAAAGAGCAAATTGAAGAAGAAATTGCTGAAATAAAAGAATTGTTGTTTCATTTTGATACGCTGAATGCTGAGATTTTCTCACAACAGATAAGCCAAATATCAGATAGGGACGCGGTTTTAAAGATTAAAAAGGCGCTCGAAAATGTTAAGTCGCTTTACAATCTTATTCGATTGTTGGGCTATGATGAGTTGTTAGCTAAAATTGATTTTAAAAAACTAGGTCTTTTGTACCGTGAAGTCTCCAGTCATTTGGATTCACTTAATCAACGAGAGGCACTGCTTAATTATACCGATACAACCAATTTGCTGAATGTGGCATTGGAAAATATTGTGTTTATGTTTCGCAAAATTTCGGAAGAGGAATTAATTTTGGCGGATGAACTAAAGGATGCTCTGCGTAAAACCCGCGAAGCATTAGCTAATAATTTTGACCAACGCGATCCAGAGTTTGTTTCATTGTATGAAGAGTTGGAACGCTTGTTTAAAAAGAAAAATTTGGATGAAATTACGCAAGAGGAAATGCGCCAGAATATAGGAGCCTTGCGATTGATTTATGATAAAGTAACTGAGCTAAACCGCAAAAACAATTTGCTCAGAGCCAAATATGAAAGTGATCAAAAGTATGCACGCACCCATAAACGTTTGGTGGAGCAAGGTAATATAACCCAAAAGGAAAGTGTATTGTTTGAGGCATTGCAACAAGTGAAACACGATGCCGATGAGCATGTTTTGCAAAACAACCGCCTGCTCGAAAATGAAAATTATTTTGAAGGGCTGATGATGAAGATGGTAATGGATGTATTTAAAACTAAAAACAATATTCCATTGGATGTGCCGTCAGCTAAATTTATTAATGGATTAATTGTAAAGGAATACTTAAATGAATATAACGGAAGAGGATTATGGTAGAGTTGAATTTTATGCTTAAAACGAAACAACTGATTGACGAACTCAAAGGCATTTGTGCTAACTACGGGTTAGGCAATGATGGTAATGAGTTTAAGATAATCACACAGGTGTTTTTGTATAAGTTTATGAATGACCGCTTTTTGTATGAGGTAAAGCAGGTGGATAAAAAAATTGCGAGAGCCGATAACACGGAACAAGCACTCAAAAAACTGAAAGAAGAAGAATACGAATTATTGCTGCTACAGCTCAATCCCAATATTGCCAAGTTGTACCCAAGGCATTTTATATCGTACTTGCACGACAGCCAAAACAAACCGGACTATGCCAAGCTATTTGATGATACGCTCCGCGAAATTGGGATTATTAATAACGACATCTTCTCCGTAAAAACATTTAGTGGCAGTAAGATTACCCTGTTTGATGAGTTGAGCAATTATATTACGGACAGTTCACTGCGTGATGATTTTTGCAAGGCCATTATCAATAAAGTAGTGAACGCAAGGTTTGAAGAGTTTTTTGACCAGAAGTTTGATTTTTTTGCTACCATTTTTGAATACCTGATTAAGGATTACAATATTGATAGTGGTGGAAAATATGCTGAATACTATACGCCACATGCGGTTGCCAAAATTATGGCAGCTATTCTGGTAGATGAGCCACAAAAGAATGTAAACTGTTATGACCCCAGTGCAGGATCGGGTACATTATTGATGAACCTGGCTCATGCAATTGGCGAAGACAGATGTACGATTTATTCGCAGGATATTTCGCAAAAGTCTTCAAGCATGTTGAGGTTAAATTTGATTTTGAATAACCTGGTGCATTCCATTCAAAACATTATACAGGGCAATACTATTGAGTTACCTTACCATAAGGATAGGTTTGATTTTATTGTTTCCAATCCTCCTTTTAAGCTCGATTTTAGCGATTACCGAGATAAGGTAGACAGTAAGGAAAACCGCGAACGTTTTTTTGCAGGTATCCCCAAAGTGCCGCAAAAGGACAAAGACAAGATGTCCATATACCTGTTGTTCATACAGCACATAATGTACATGCTAAGCAAAAAGGGCCGTGCAGCCATTGTGGTACCAACCGGTTTTATAACAGCTCAAAGCGGTATTGAAAAGAAGATACGAGAGCAAATGGTACAAAGCAAAATGTTGCGTGGAGTGGTGAGCATGCCCAGCAATATTTTTGCAACTACCGGCACTAACGTAAGTATCTTGTTTTTGGATAAAGCCAATATCAAGGGAAATATTGTATTGATGGACGCCAGTAAATTGGGTACCACAGTGAAGGAAGGTAAGAGTCAACGAACAGTATTAAGTGAAGCAGAAGAACAATATGTGATTGATAGTTTTAACAACCACAAAGCTATTGATGATTTTACAGTAGTCGTAAGCTATGAAGACATTGAAGCTAAAAATTACAGCCTAAGTGCAGGACAGTATTTTGATGTGAAAATCGAATATACTGATATTACTTCTACTCAGTTTAAAACTAAAATGAGTGATTATAACTTAATCTTAGAAAATTTGTTTGCCGAAGGAGCATCGCTAGAAAAAGAAATAAAGAAACAATTATCAAAGACTCTGCTATGAAAACCGTTTCTTTAAGTTCAGTTATTGATATTATAAGTGGAGGCACTCCCAAGACCGATGTTGAAGAATATTGGAAAGGAGGAAATATTGGTTGGCTATCCGTTACGGATTTCAACAATGACCAAAAATATGTTTATGAGACGGAAAAGAAAATTACTGAAAAAGGGTTAAATAACAGCAACACAAAATTACTTCAAAAGGATGATATAATTATTTCTGCAAGAGGAACAGTTGGTGCATTATCTATGATTGGCAAACCGATGTGTTTTAATCAATCATGTTTTGGGATAAGAGGAAAAAGGGGTATTGTGGACAATACTTTCTTATACTATTATCTTAAAAACTATGTTCAGCATGTAAAGAAACGGAGTCAAGGTTCTGTATTTGATACAATCAATTTAGCTTCTTTTGATATGATGGATGTTGATATTCCCAAACTAGAAACGCAAAAAAAAATCGCTTCCGTCCTCTCAGCATTGGACTCAAAAATAGAATTAAACAACCGCATCAATACCACCTTGGAGCAAATGGCCAAAACGTTGTATGATTATTGGTTCGTGCAGTTTGATTTTCCTAACAAAAATGGCAAGCCTTACAAAAGTAGTGGCGGCAAAATGGTTTGGAGTGAAGAGTTGAAGAGAGAGATTCCGGAAGGGTGGGAGGTTAACTCTTTATCTAATTATATTACTATTGAACGCGGAATTTCATATAAGGGAACAGAACTTGGCGAGTCAGGGATTCCAATGATTAATCTAAACTCATTTCACTTGGATGGACGGTTCAAGTTTGAAGGCACAAAATATTTTACTGGAGTAGTAAATAGAAATAAACAAATTAAGACGGGCGATCTAATGGTTGCAACAACCGATGTTACTCGAAATGCTTATATAATTGGTAAGTCATTTATTTTACCGGATTTGTTTAAAGACCAAGTTGTTGCTTCCTGTGATATTGCAAAACTTAATATAAGTGAAAAGCTAGATAAGTACTATTTGGATATGTTATTTAACTCGAATAATTATCATAAATATATTAAAGGATTTGCAAGTGGTACTCTTGTTTTGCATCTGGACACAAGCGGAATTGGATGGTACAAGGCAATAATTCCACCCAAAGATTTGCTAAATAAGTATGCTCTATTTAAGGAAAATATTGATTCGAAAAAGACATTAACGTTTAAAGAGAATCAACAACTCTCCCAATTACGAGATTGGTTATTACCAATGTTAATGAATGGGCAAGTGAAGGTGGGTGAAACGATAAGAGATAATACTCAACAACAAGTACAACCAAGTACAAATGTAGTTGCTGAACCATTGTTATTATTCGATGCAAGTCCTATTCAAAACGCTGTAGACTTGCAACTAGCTATAGTGTTAAAAGTACTGAATAGGAAAAAGGGTGATACCATGATGCAGAAAGACGCATTTAATTTATTGGCCTTGAATGGAGGAGTCAACCCATTGCTCAAAGCATATAAATATGATATGCATAACTTTGGCACCTATTCGGAGCAGCTTAAAAAGGATATCGGCAACAATCCATTTATTAGTAAACTACATAATGGTGTTTACTGGTTAAATCCTACAAAGGAAAACGAAGTGAAGAAAGCCATCAAATTACCCGAGAACCAACATCTGGTTCAACTTGCAGGACGCCTAAAGGAGTTGTATGCGAAACCTTTTATCAATAACAACTTTGATAAAATTGAACTCTTAAATACTGTGTTAAAGTTGACTATTGAATACAAAACAAATGATCCCAAAATTATTTATAATGCAATGAAAAGCTGGAGAGTTGAGCTTGGTAAATACAAAACAAAGGCGGAAAAATTCTCTTATAGTGATACAGGAACTATGTTGAAACTATTGGTGAATAAAGGAATTATAATACAATAATGTATTAGAATGGTAATGGTATTTGACATAAGCAATTGGTCGATAAAAGAGTGGATTCAAACCATTGGAACGCGAGATAAATTTTTTGTGGAAAATCCAGCCGATGGAAAGCAATATTATTTTAAAGAGTCTATTCAAAAATACCCTTCAGAGTTTTGGTCTGAAATTATTGCCAGCAAGTTTGGCCGCATGCTTGGTTTTGATTTGTTGGATTATAATATTGCTATTTCTCATAATTTGGTAGGGTGCATTTGCGAATCAATGATAGATCAAACCCATGAAGAGTTAGAGCATGGAAT
>JAZKGH010000305.1:0-9677 GCA_040386055.1 Bacteroidota bacterium | reverse complement strand
TAATCCTCTCACAGCATCTGAATTTCCATTTCCTTCACCTGTTCCAATATACATAATTTGGGGTGTATTTGGAGCTTGTGTTATAGAAGTAACAGCCAGATTTTGCATAAACTCATTGATTGGCGTCCATGTTGGAGCTGCAACCGTAATATTGGATGTTTTCCATAATCCTCCCGCAACACTTCCCGCAAAAATGGTATTGCCGGAAGGGTCGTTTAAGTCAATTTGAATAGCACGTGTTCTTCCCCCTTGATTGTTAGGACCTCTTTCTGTCCATACAATGCCGGGTATTGCCGACTTGAATTTTTTTCGCTCAAGTGACTTCATGTATTTCCATGCTTCCACTAACCGCTCACGCGGAACTTCACCCGTTGCAGGATCCATTGTCATTTCTTTTTCTTGTGCCCATGCCAAATCCATCCGATCTCGCAGTGGAATGCCTCCCTCCTCCTCCTCCTCCATTCGTTCACCAGCCGCTGCAGGTATACGAAGATTCATCATAATACATCCAACTACACCAAACAATAACACAATACAAATGGGTAAAATTCTATTTTTCATACCATTGCAACTTAATTCTTGTTCACGAAACATCCAAATTCATTGACATTTAAGAAGAAATTTATCAAAAAATAAATGGATTACTTAAGTTTGGCTATGTTCAAAATGGTATTAAATTTTGCTTTCGGTTGTATCTCCTGCATATGTTTCCTGCCAACAAGTATGTTCGCAAAAAGCATATTGTATGATGATACAAAGGGCTTGTCGCATAATTTTGTAACCTATACTTTAAAAGACAAGACCGGGTTGATTTGGGTAAGTACCCGTGAAGGACTGAATACTTTTGATGGCTATAATTTCAAAGAAATTCCTGAACTCAAAAACCATTACATCAATGCCATTATATACGATTCTACCTACAACCGTATTTGGGTAGGATCCAAAACAGGACTGTTTTTAATCAATCTCCTCACGGAAGAGGTAATTGATTGCTGCGCTAAAGTTTCCAATAAAAATGTAACTGCGCTTAGCATATATCGCCAACATTTGTATGTTGTATTTGAAAATGCTTTGGTACTTGATATTGCCCCCGATTTTTCGACAAAGGTTGTGTTTGCTTTTACACAGGAGTCTTTGTCGGTTACCGGAAATGCATATAGCAGGGTAGCTTTTGACCAAAGAGGGTACCTGTACTTGGTGCTACGCCAAAGACCGGACCTCTTGATTATTGATCTCATTCACCGAACGTGGAACACAACGCGGCAATTCAACAAAACCGGCATTTGGTCTATCTATAATGGTGAAGGTTACTGTATTCTTAATCTGGATAATCACAAAGTGGCATTATATGCATTTAACCCTAAAGGGTCTTGGGTGAAGTTTATTGATTTGCCGGGAGACATCAAAAACGAAACCATTCGATTGATCAGCGAATACAAGCATGAATTTTACTTTGCCTTACGGGAAAATTACGATTGGTATACCCTTGACTCAACCGGTACTCATTTCAGACATGTGTACTCCAAAAAGAATGACGAACTTTTTAAGGCATGGACTATTAGTAGCTTGTTCCACGATGGTGATGACATCCTTTGGATTGGCACCAACAAAGGGTTGATCAAAAGTTACCATTACCAAAACTATCCATTTAAACATATTTTTGGCTCAGAGGGAAAGACCGTGAGCACCCGTCAAATTATTGAAGGTAGAAAGAACCAGCTCTACATTGCAAGTTATGATGGCACCTACGACTATAATCTCGAAACAGGCAAGGCCACATTATTACTGCCATCAGATATGCCCGATCAATTCCCCATTTATGCCCGGTCACTTTATTTCGATCATAAAAAGTATTTGTACATCGGTTCAGAGTCAAACAGTTTCTATTTTTACCGTTACAACATCCCCAAAAAAGAATTCGAAACCGATTTTTTCAACCTTCAATCCGGAGGTATAAAGGTAACCACTACCTATTGCATATTCCCAGATCGGTTGGACAAAAAGCTCTGGTTGGGTACAGACAAGGGATTAGCCTCATACGAACAAGCTACCGGAACCATGACGCTTCACTATAATGACAACTTTAATCTTGGGCTCGGTAAAATCATGTACATCTGTAATGCTCAGTTACCCACCCAATTTTGGGCTGTAGGAGAAGACGGAATATTTCTGGTTGATAAAGATCTGGGGAAGATTGCATCTTTTAACCACTCTGTAATTCCTGCAATACCTGATGATGAATTCATTTTTGTCGGACTCAGTCCTGATAAAGATCTTTGGGTAGGTTCTGAAAAATCCGGAATTATTGTGCTCAAAAAAGACCTGAAGAAAGTAACAATACTTAACAGATCAAGAGGAATTCCAGGAAATAATGTTTACAGTGTGCTATGGGATAAACATAAGGTAGCCTGGATCAGTACTTCGAACGGGCTTTGTCGGTATGATATAGTTCATGATCAAATCCATAATTTTATAACTGAAAATGGATTAACGGATAATGAGTTTAACCAAAATTCTGTCCTGCTTGGCTCTGATGGTAGCTTTTATTTTGGCGGAATCAATGGAGTAAATTATTTCAAGCCCGGAAACATTATGCTCAAGCTCAAACCCTTTCATATTTTCAGTTCAGGTATCTCCAAATGGAGAGATGGAAACCTTATTCCTGTAGAGGTCTCCGGCAATAATAATATCACCATGAATCCTGATGAGCATTTACTTTCCTTTAACATTGGTATTGGAGATTATACCGAAACCGAGAATAATTCCTACTATTACAAAATCAGCGAATCCAAAAGTGATTGGCTTCCGTTGGGTAATTCAAATAAACTTCGAATTGATGGACTATCTGCCGGTAATCATACTATTGAACTAATCGGTTTTAATAAATACGGAGAACGTTCGGAGAATATTCTCACATATACTGTATATATCAAACAGGTATTTTATAAGACCATTGCTTTTTATATTATTCTTATTTTACTCATCATACTCATTTCATTTTTGGCATTTCAGTGGACGCTCAGAAACATAAGCCAAAAGCAAAAACTCAGAACCCAGATTGCCAGTAACCTGCATGATGAAGTGGGAAGTCTGCTTACAAGTATTATCATTTCAACTGATAGTGCTCGTTATGCTTCCAATACAATAGAAGAGAAAAATAATAAGCTTGAAAAAATATCATCATTAAGTCGTTCTGCGACCAATACCATGAGTGATGTACTATGGAGCATTGATGCTCGAAACGATTATGCCGGAAATCTAACCGACAGAATGAGGGAACATGCTGAAAATATGCTGGATCCGCTTGGTATCGATATTGAATTCAACTTTTCTTCAACCATCCAAAAGCTAACTATTCAGCCCAATATCCGCCAGCAACTTTACCTCATATTTAAAGAAGCCATCAACAATGTGGTGAAACATAGCAAAGCTTCAGTGGTAAGGGTGCTTTATAAGCAACAAGGAGCTGGTTTTGAACTCATTATTGAAAACAACAACAACCATCTGTTCACTGAAAACTCAGGACATGCCGGACAAGGGTTAAAAAATATGGAGATGCGCGCCAAACTTATAAAGGCGAGCTGTACTCATAAAATAATTGGAGATAACTATGCGGTTATCATTAAATCGCATTAAATTACATGAACATGTAGTCTGATATTTAAAATAATACCCCCAAATTTGTCGCTGAACACAAATAGTTATGAAATCCATTTCGCTGGCCGTAGTTGAAGATATTGAAGACATCCGTAATGGATTAAAGGAATACTTCTCCTTGCAACCTGAATTTGCCTCGGTTGAGGTTTTTGGTAATATGGAGGATATGCTGGAAAGACTACATGCCGGGTATATTCCGGATGTAATTTTAAGTGATATTGGACTACCGGGTATTGATGGAATCAATGGGATTAAACTTATTTCAGAGATTTCACCGGATACTGACGTGATTATGCTGACGGTGTTTATGGATGGTGACAAAATTTTTAATGCTTTGTGTGCCGGAGCCACAGGATATTTGCTCAAAGGAACTCCGATGCCGGAAATCCAGAAAGCCATTATTGAAATATACGGAGGTGGCAGTTATATGTCACCCTCTATTGCCCGTAAAGTAGTGGAGCACTTCAAAACCCCTACCCAAAAGGCAAATGCACAGCTTACTGATAGAGAGAAAGACGTTATTCATGGATTACTGGACGGACTAAGCTATAAACTCATTGCCGACAGACTGAATGTATCAATGGATACTGTTAGATTCAGAATTAAGAGTATTTATAAAAAATTGCATGTAAACAGCAAAGGAGAAATTCTTTCGAAAGCACTTAAAGGAGAAATCTGATACTAACATACAAAGGAAACGACAGCTATTATTAGTGGTGTTTTAATAGTTGTTCTTTTCATAATGAGATAGACCCCGCATTCGCGGGGTTTATTTTTTAACCGCACCGTAACAATCCCTTCACACAACCCGGCTTTATTTGAGAAAACATTTATCTCATGAACAAGTCATTATTATGTGCATTGTTGTTGTTTGCTATCGGCTTTATCCTCATCAACGGCCCTTACCATATCATTGCACAAGGTTTCATACTTAGTCTTCTTGTTTTGGCAATCAATCTTTTCTATTCCTTAGTAAAACGCCACACGGAATCTCCTAATCAATTTCACAACACACAACCCTGGTTATAAAAAAAGGGAACAGTGCCTCAGCCCCGTTCCCTTTCCTATACTCATAGTTGAGCTACTTTTATTATGCAGAAGCCACTACAGCTTCTTTGTATATTTTCTGAACCAATCCCTGTAATACTTTACCCGGACCACATTCAATAAAATCAGTTGCACCATCCGCTACCATTGCTTGTATACTTTGTGTCCATTTTACCGGTGCGGTTAGTTGAGCTATCAGGTTTTGTTTAATAGCATTTACATCCGTCACAGCACTTGCTGTTACATTCTGGTATACCGGGCAAATAGGTTGATTAAAAGGTGTCGCATGAATTGCATTTTCGAGCTCAATACGTGCCGGCTCCATCAAGGGAGAGTGAAACGCACCTCCCACCTGTAACACCAATGCACGCTTTGCTCCTGCAGCTTTTAACAATTCACAGGCTTTGTTTACAGCATCCACACTTCCTGAAATAACCAATTGTCCCGGGCAGTTGTAATTAGCGGCAACTACCACTCCATCGGTTATTGAAGCACAAATTTCTTCCACTTTTGCATCTTCCAGTCCCAATACTGCTGCCATAGTTGAAGGTTGAATTTCACAAGCCTTTTGCATGGCAAGCGCACGTTGGTATACTAGTTTCAATCCATCTTCAAACTGAAGTGTTTTATTCGCCACCAAAGCAGAAAACTCTCCGAGAGAATGTCCTGCTACCATATCCGGTTGAAAAGCATCTCCCAATGTTAATGCCTTAGCCACTGAATGCAAAAATATTGCAGGTTGCGTTACCCGTGTTTGTTTTAAATCTTCATCCGTACCACTAAACATAATATCTGTAATGCGAAACCCCAAAATCTCATTTGCCTTTTCAAAAAGATCTTTAACCATAGGAATTGTATCGTAAAGATCTTTCCCCATACCCACAAACTGCGCACCTTGACCGGGAAATACGTAAGCTTTTTTCATATACTGAATCTGTTAAAACGTTGAATAATGATAATTGATAATCCTTGCAAAAATGGTGTTTTATGGCAAAAAAATAACCGAAAGTTTTGCTTCCGGTTATTGAATTAGAATTTCTTATTGAATTAATTGAAGTTTTTAGCTTCTGTCAATACTCTAACCAACTCTTGTGTAGCAAGATTGTGTTTACGCTTTCCAACCCAAATTGTACAAGAAGAGGGTAATGTCTGACCCATTTTTGTTTTCTCAAAACTCACAAATACATTGTATCCTAAATAAAAATCAATTTGCGTTGTTGCTCCTTTTGCTACTGTCGCATCAGCAAATTGTTTTTTCAACAATTCATAATTCGCCAAAAATTCATTCACTTTAGCAACAGGAACATGAGTAAAATAAATATTCAAATCACCCATCTGACGGATGAAATCATTACCTCGTACGCGAGAGTATAAATCGGTTACATCAAATGCATAAATACTGTCTTTAATCATAAACGATTTTGCCACCTTGTGTGATCCAATCACCAGATATGCATCGTTATCCTGCTTTACCGCAATCAGTTCAAGCTGTGATTTGTTCACACGTTCCTGATCCCGGAACAATAGTTTTTTCTTGAAAATGGAATTCTCTCCCGATTTATGTACAACTACTTCGTTGGTAACGTAGTAATCCCAAACATTGGTAACCGATGAGCCGCAGGATGTCATTAAAAATAGAATCCCGACTGTCAAAAATACTTTTGAGTAATGAGTAAATTGTTTCATGCTAAATAACTGTTTCGAGACCAAATATAGGATTTTGAGTCACTAAAAAAAATTATTCTTCACCGTAGTACTCCACATAGTTGCGTTCTGTTTCCACCAGCTTGATACAATGCAACTTTCCGTTTTCAATAAAGGGCTCCAGACGTTCCCATATTGCTACCACTATATTTTCTATTGAAGCCAATTGCCCCTTCATAAAAGGAACATCTTCATTGATATTCATATGGTCCAGCTGATCCACAACCTGCTCCTTAATTACCAGTTTGAGTTTTTTCAAATCCATAACCATACCTGTATTGGCATCTGCATACCCCTTTAAGGTTACATATAAATCAAAATTATGTCCATGATAATTTTTATTAGCACACTTACCAAAAAATGCCTCATTTTGTTCATCGCTCCACGTAGGATTATATAAACGGTGCGCAGCATTGAAGTGTTCTTTTCGGGTAATGTAAACAAGTTTTGGTTTCTTTTCCATCTAGTGCTTTTCCTGATTGAAGCGGCAAATATACAATCCTGCCACATTCTTAGGAACTGATTTCCATCACGGGAATCGAAAATTGGCATTATTGCTTATTTTTGGGCGAAATATATCCTTAACAATGATTGTAATTACAGGAGCTGAAGGTTTTATCGGTAGTTGCCTAGTGGCTCGCCTCAATGCCGATGGCTATAATGATTTGGTGCTGGTTGATGATTTTAGTGACGGTGAGCGCTCAAAGAATCTCCTAAACAAACGTTTTACAGCAAAAGTGATGCGAAAGGATTTTTTTACCTGGCTCGACAAAAATGAGAATCAGGTGCAGTTTATCTTTCATATAGGGGCCCGCACTGATACAACTGAAATGGATGAACAGATCTTTAAAATACTCAATATTGATTTTTCGGAGACCATGTGGAATAAATGCGTGCAATATGGTTTACCACTTGTTTACGCTTCATCTGCGGCTACATATGGTGAAGGCGAAAACGGGTATGATGATGATGTAACCAAACTACATACGCTGAAACCCCTTAATCCATACGGCCGTTCCAAAAATGAATTTGACAAATGGGCGCTTCAACAGGAAAAACAACCTTTCTTTTGGGCAGGATTGAAATTCTTTAATGTGTACGGTCCAAATGAATATCACAAAGGGCGGATGGCATCAGTAATTTTACATGCATTTACACAAATCAAAGAAAAGGGCAAAATCAATTTGTTCCGCTCCCACCGTGATGATTATAAAGACGGAGAGCAGAAACGTGATTTCATCTACGTGAAAGACCTCACAGATGTTTGTATGTTTTTGATGTACAACCGCAAACATAGTGGCTTGTATAACCTTGGAACCGGAACCGCCCGCACTTGGAATGATCTGGCTAAAAGTATTTTTACCGCCCTTAACAAACCGGTACAAATTGAGTATATTGATGTTCCTGAAGACATAAGGGACAAATACCAATACTTTACAGAGGCTAATATGACAAAATTGATCCAGATTGGCTATACCAAACCATTTACTCCTATTGAAGAGGGTGTTAATGACTACGTTGCCAACTACCTTATGGAACACAAGTACTGCTAAGCATGCTCAAAAAATTACATCTTACTTATACTCAATACACCCTTTTATTATGCTTCTCGCTCTTGTCGCTGGCTGCTTTAACATGGATTGAACAAAGGCAGAACCGTAATATTGACAGACAGCTTGCACAGGCATATGCGCAAGCTCAACAGCTTATTATTGATAAGGAAGTAAATTGTATCAACCTCCTGCAAAACCAACTTTCGGATACGGGAAATTTACAACGCAACTGGAGTTCCGTAATAGAGCTCACCGAAAAGGAGAACATCATACTGCATGTATACAGGAATGATAGCTTGTTTATTTGGAGCAGCAATGCCATTAACACTGAACCTATATACGGAACCCTAAAAAAAGGAACCGGCTTTCTGCTTGCCGACAATGGATACTATTTTTCCTATAAACAAACCCGCGGGTCTTATACATATGTTTTCCTCTATAATGTTAAAACAAACTATCCCTTCCGCAATCAATACATCGAAAACTCTTTTGATAAGGAAGTAGGATTTATCAAAGAAGGATTTATTCTGACTAAACCTGTTGAGAATTTTGTAGATATACATGATCTGGCAAACAACTATTTATTTTCACTGCAAATATTTTCTTTCTCGGAAAAAACACCGGCATGGCTTATTACGTGCATTTCATTAACAATATTGTTGGTTCTGTTATTGATGCATGTGCTCTCTAGATATTATATCCAACTCTACTTGTGGCCTACCACATTGGTATTTGCAGCTTTGACCATTTACCTGCGCTGGATCAATGTGTTCTACCACATACCTGAATTTTTATACGATCTTAAATTGTTTGATCCGCAAATTTATGCGTCATCAGCATGGTTTCCATCTTTGGGTGACTTGCTATTCAACTCAGCTATTGTTTTATGGTACTTCATTATTTTAGAGTCTAAGACATCCATAAGTCATAAACAATTTATTCACTCTACTGTTGAATACTGGCTCCGCTTTGGGCTGTATATATTGCTTTGTTTTACAAGTGCCCATATTGCCATTGCATTCATACGCAGTCTCGCAATCGACTCTCAGATTTCATTCGATATCAATAACGTTTTCTCTATCAATTTTTTTACGTATGTAGGGTTGATTGTATGCATTTTTATCCTGCTGAGTATTTATTTTATCACGCGTAATTTTGCCAGATTTATCAAGGCAAGTAACGTATCTAAACTTGCCACTTACCTTGCCATCGGAACGGCCTTTGCATTGTATACTTTGCTTTCCCATTTATGGATTGAATCGGATTGGTTTCATACCATTATTACAATGGTTTTGCTTGCCACCTTTATTACGTTCAAATCCTTCAAACTTAAACTCAATCGTTTCCAGCAATACTTCTTTGTTATTTTTATTATTGCCTTCATCTCCTCTATTAGTATTAACCATTGGCTAACTATTAAAGAGATTGAAAACCGTAAACTCTTTGCAGCAAAACTTGTATCCCAAAACGATATCACCACTGATTATTTTCTTCGCAACGTTGAGAAAAAAATCACTACCGATGATTATATCAAAGATTATTTCAACAACCCCATCATCATCAAATCACAATTCGAAAAACGCATACGGCAACTCTATTTTACAGGTTACCTGAGCAAGTTTGAGGTAAGGATTCTGGATTACGATTCAATGGGTTATTTCTTTAAACAAAAGAACGATTACACGTTTCAGCAGATCAATAAACTATTTAAAACAA
>JAZKGH010000304.1:0-8940 GCA_040386055.1 Bacteroidota bacterium | reverse complement strand
CATTGAAAATCGAAAAACTGGTTTGTATGTTGGTGTAATTTGTCCGGGATATACTGCTTCCAATATTCGCAATACGGCATTGAACAAAGATGGCAATGCTCAAACCGAAACACCTTTGGATGAAAGCAAATTGATGCAACCCGAAGAAGTAGCTGCTGTAATGGTAGATATGATCAGACACCGCAAGGCAGAAGTTGTGCTCACCCTGCAAGGTAAACTTACCAAGTGGCTGAATAAATTTTTCCCAAGATGGGTGGATAGCATGGTATTTAACGTAGTAAGTAAAGAAAAGGATAGTCCTTTTAACTGATAGATAAGTGAAGAACGAGAATCAAATGGAACAAGAACTTAAACAACATATTTCAGCGGCTTTAACCGAATTGTATGGCATTGAACAGCCATCTGTAGTGATTGAACCCACCCGCAGTGAGTTTGAGGGTGACTTTACATTTGTGGTGTTTCCGTATTTGAAGCAAAGCAAAAAGGCGCCTGAACAAACAGCCAGCGATATCGGAGTGTACCTGCAACAACACGTTGTACAGGTAAGCACATTCAATGTGATCAAGGGTTTTTTAAACCTTGTTATCGATAAACAGTATTGGGTAGATTTTGTGGCACAACATTATACCAATCCGACATATGGATTTGCGGATGCTAAAACGAAAGAGAAAGTATTGGTAGAATATTCTTCACCCAATACTAATAAACCGTTACATCTGGGGCATGTGCGCAATAACCTTTTGGGTTTTGCGGTATCTAATATTTTAAAGGCAAACGGCTTCGATGTGGTCATGTGTAACCTGGTGAATGATCGTGGTATTCATATCTGTAAAAGCATGTACGCCTGGATGCAGCAAGGTAATGGCGAAACACCACAGGTGGCCGGAATGAAAGGTGACCACCTGGTTGGTAAATATTATGTGGCATTCGACAAACAATACAAAACCGAGCAAAAAGAATTGGTTGCCGGTGGAATGAGTGAAGAAGAGGCAGAGAAAAAAGCTCCGTCCATATTGGCTGCTCAGGACTTGTTGCGCAAGTGGGAAGCGAACGATAAGGAAACGGTTGATATCTGGAAAATGATGAATGGCTGGGTATATGATGGGTTTGATGTGAGTTATAACAACCTTGGAGTATCATTCGATAAATTCTATTACGAAAGCAATACATACTTATTGGGTAAAGAAATAGTGCAGGAGGGATTGGCTAAAAATGTATTCTATAAAAAGGATGATGGTTCGGTGTGGGTTGATTTAACGGGCGATGGGCTCGATCAAAAATTGTTGTTGCGTGGAGATGGAACTTCGGTGTACATGACGCAAGATATTGGAACAGCTGAATTGAAGTATAAGGATTTTGGAGCAGAACGTTCCATATACGTGGTAGGCAATGAGCAGGATTATCATTTTAAAGTATTGAAGCTTATCTGCGAAAAGCTTGGTAAGTCATATGCAACAGGTATTTACCATTTGAGTTATGGAATGGTGGAGTTACCTCAGGGTAAAATGAAAAGCCGTGAAGGAACAGTTGTAGATGCCGATGATTTAGTTGCCGAAATGATCCAGGCAGCTGAAGACACTACCAAGGCACTTGGAAAAACAGAAGGTTTGGGTGAAGCAGAATTGAATGCGTTGTACCAAACCATTGGGTTGGGAGCCTTAAAGTATTTCCTCTTAAAAGTAGATCCCCGTAAAAAGATGTTGTTCAACCCCGAAGAGTCAATCGACTTTCAGGGGAATACAGGTCCGTTTATTCAATACACTTACGCTCGTATCAAATCCATTTTGCGCAATGCCGGTGTAACCGATTTCACTGCAACACATGGAGTGGTTCCAAACCAGCTCGAGAGTAGATTGATTCATGCATTATACCAATACCCCGTAGTAATTGCTGATGCAGGTAATGAATTGAGCCCGGGACTGATTGCAAATTATGTATATGATGTAGCCAAAGCGTTCAGTCATTTTTACCACGAGTGTCCCATTATTAAAGAAGAGGACATGGGTAAACGTAACCTTAGATTGCAATTATGCCAAATGACGGCTCATACCATTCAATCTGCATTTTCGTTGTTAGGTATTAATGTACCCGAAAGAATGTAATATGAAAGTACGCCTGCTTGTTTATTTGTGTGTTGTTATGATCGTTGCCTGTAACCCGGTGGGTAAGATGGTTAAAGAAGGTGATGGCAAACGCGAAGCAGGATTGCATGAAGATGCAAGTACCTATTATTACAATGCGCTGTTGCGCAAACCCAAAAATGCTAAAGCAAAAGATGGGTTGGCCATTTCAGCACAACAGGTACTCAATGATAAATTCACAAGCTTCAATAAATTGGTTGTTGAAAACAACGTAGATGAAGCGATGAAGGTATACAAGAATGCCGAACGTTACAGTGAAACATCATCAAGTGTGGGTGTGCCGCTTCGTTGGCCAACAGAATACGATGAGGTTTACCTTGATATCAGGGCTGAATATATTTCGAAGTTGTATGATGAGGCCTTAACATTGATGGGCAACAAACGCTACGAACAGGCAGAAAAAACATTTGAACGGATTGCTTCGTTAGATTCAACCTACAAAGGCATTACTGTGCTTCGCATCAATACGGTGCTTGAACCCTTGTATCAAAATGGTCTTACCCAAATGAACCAAGGTAAATACAAACAAGCCTATGCTACATTTACCAAAATTGTGCAGCAGGACGATACGTATAAAGATGCACAAAAGTTAAAGGAAGAAGCCATTAACAAAGCCACTACTACGGTCGGGTTATTGCCGGTACAATATATCGGAACAGCAGATACAACACCGAAACTCGATCAATTCATCAGCGAACGTCTGATGCAACATTCGTTTGCTTATGTTAAAATTCAGGATGCCACATCTGTAAAAGCTATACTTGACAACAGAGGCTGGAGCACGATTGCAGACGCTTCTAAAGCAGCTGAAGCAGGCAGAAACATTGGAATGAAATACGTGGTATTGGTGCAAGTAAAACAAGTACAGTACACAGAAAAGCCAACAGCAACAGAGCAGAGAAACGCCTATGAGGCATTTTCAGAAAACATACTGAATCCTTATACCGGAACTTATTCAGCCATCACCAAATTCAGAAAAGTTACCTATGATGATACTTATGAGCAACGTTCCTATGAGATGGTGATTTCATATCAGCTCATTGCATCTGCTGATGGTAAAATAGTATTGAGTGACGAGATTCGTCCATCACTGAAAGATGAACAGCACCAACTCGTATACAAGGGTAATATCTCGAATATTTATGAAGAGCTTCCTACAGGAAACTTTTTACCTCCTGTGAATACGGCATGGCGTGAGTTGTTTACCAATGTGAAGCGCCCACCGCTTACCAAAGATCAACTGGCCATCGAAACCCAAAGGCAAGCCGCCCGTCAGATTGCAGGCGCAGTTTCAGCATTTTTTAAATAACATCCTGCTCAGGTACTGAGCTTCTGTTTTGCAATATTGTTGCTAATGCATATTGAATCCCTTTGGGATTCCTGATTTATAAGAGCCCCAAAGGGGCTCAATATGTATTAAGGAGCACAATGTCCAACATGTCACAACAATTTGACCTAACGGGTAAAAAAGCAACCGTGCCCATCACCCAAAATTCCATACATACGAAACCTCGTCAGTCGAAAAAGGAGCGAAATCTAAATTTTAAGACATTTTGTCTTTAAATTATAGCAAAGTTTACCCAAATAAGATAAAAATAAGTCATAATGGCTCGTTTATTGTAGTGGTATAAGAGTTGAAATAAAGAAATCATACAACATTTTAACATATGACACTTATAAAATTAAGACCAACCAGCACCAGAGAGTTATTGAGGGATTCAATGATTCCAAGCAACATGATGAACGTATTCGACAGCCTGTTTAATGAAACAGCCGGAAAATTTGAACGTAACGTATTCTTTACTCCACGTACGGATGTAGTTGAAACAACAAAATCTTTTGATGTACATCTTTCGCTTCCGGGCTTGAAAAAAGAAGACATCAAGATTGATGTGAATGGTGATATGCTAACTATTAGCGGAGAGCGCAAAGCAAAAAGCGAAAGCACCGAAGAAAAATTCCATATGGCGGAAAGCTTCTACGGTAGGTTCTCCCGCTCGTTCAACTTGCCTGAGCATGTTGACAAACAAAACATTGATGCCGAGTTAACAGACGGTATTTTAAAACTATCGATTCCTAAAATCGAAGTAAAAGAGAATAAAACTACAATCGCTATCAAGTAATTGTAAGACGAAATTTGGGGGGAGCCCCAAGTGTTTCATAGGGTAAGAATTAGGCCTGGATCGTAAGATCCGGGCCTTTTCTTTTGGGGAAATGAGTAAAGGAGTGAATGAAAGAATGAGTAAATAGGTAATTAAGAAATTAGGGCATTAAGGAGAATTATTAAAGGGGATGAAAGGTGCCTGAGCTTGCGCGTAGCGGAAATGGTCGAAGGCAACTGTGCGAAGGCCTCTTCTCTGCGTCCTCTGTGTGAACATACCCCGCGACTATATCAACTGCAAACCACAAACTGAGAACTTTCCTTATCTTCGCAGCTCGTTTCAGCCGAGTGCCCAGTTTTGTATTCGTTTTGGCAAAATAATCTTGTAATATGTGGCTTAAATGCTTGATTATTTAAAATAAAGGCCTACTTTTGCCGTCCTTTAATTATCCCAAGATAATGGCAACAAAAAAAAACACAAACGAAGAAGTTGTCCTAAACGACTATGAATCAGTGATTATTTTCACTCCCGTACTCTCAGACGAGCAATTGAAAGATGCTCTGGCTAAGTACCGTAACTTGATTATCGAAAACGGTGGAGAGATGGTTCATGAAGAAAACTGGGGCTTGACTAAATTGGCGTATCCAATTAACAAGAAAACCACAGGCTTTTACCACATTTATGAGTATAAAGCCAACAACAGTTTTGTTTCAAAATTTGAACTAGCTTTCAGACGTGACGAGCGTATCATGCGTTTCCTCTCTACATCACTCGACAAACACGCAGTGATTTACAACCAGCGCAAGCGCAATGGTGAATTCAATCAATCTAAAAAAGACAAACAACAAGAAGGTAAGTAATCATGGCAGCACCAAACAAACAAATTAATCCGGCTATGGTGTTTAATACCACACCCGAGGTTCAACAAAAGAAAAAATACTGCCGTTTCAAAAAGAACGGAATCAAGTATATTGACTACAAGGATGGTAACTTCTTATTGAAGTTTGTTAACGAGCAAGGTAAAATTTTACCTCGCAGATTGACTGGTACTTCATTGAAATACCAACGTAAAATTGCTTTGGCAGTTAAACGTGCCCGTCACTTGGCTATTCTTCCATACGTAGCAGATCAGTTAAAATAATTTAGAAGGAGGAACAAACAGATGAAAATCATTTTAAAAGAAAACCTGAAAAACGTAGGCCAGCAAGGAGATATCGTAACTGTGAAAGACGGTTATGCTAACAACTTCCTGTTTCCAAAGGGTTATGCTATCATGGCAACTTCTTCAAACATCAAAGTTCTTGAAGAAAACAACCGTCAAGGCGCTTTGAAACGTACAAAATTGAAAACTGACGCAGAAGCAACAGCTGAAAAACTAAAAGACTTAACCATTACCATCGGTACAAAAGCCGGTGCTAACGATAAGATTTTCGGTTCGGTAACTCCGTTGCAAGTTGCACAAGCATTGAAAGTTCAAGGATATGATATCGACAGACGTAAAATCGAATTGAGCGATATCAAAACACTTGGATCTTACGAAGCCACTTTAAATCTTCACCGCGATGTTGTAGTAAACATCAAAGTTGAAGTAGTTGCTGAGTAATACATAAGATTGATTACCCATAAAAGAACCCGATTCGTCATCTGACGGATTGGGTTTTTTTATGCACAAACGTTTCCCGTTTACAGTTTGTTGTTGTTTGTTTAAAGATGTTATGCTCTCATGTTTTTTGTTTACACAATTTCCATTTTGTGTAATAAGTAAGTAGCGTTTGTACTTTGAGCTACTCCTTTTTTGAGGGTGTAATCAAATAGTAATTCATTGTGATCGATATGGCTTTCAAAACTGTAGTTAACTACAGCCTTTGGAAACTCCTGTTCTAATATGCCGAGCGCCAGATCGTGTGTGGCAATAAACGCAACGCAGGGTTTCTGCACCAGCTTTCGGATAATAGCAATCGATCCTTCCAGCTTTTCTTTTGAGTTGGTTCCTTTCAACATCTCATCAATAAATAATAATGATGGCACAGTGTGGTGTTCCATATTATCCATAATGGTTTTCAATCGCTTCAATTCCGCATAAAAATAAGAGGTCTGGTCTTTTAACGAATCGGAGATACGCATAGAGCTGAGCAGGTTGAAAGGCGTAAATTCCATACGCTTTGCCGGCACAGGTAATCCGATCATACCGCACAATGTTGTTAATCCTATCGTTCGCAAAAATGTACTTTTACCCGACATGTTTGAACCCGTGATAATAAATACCTTCGATTGTTCATCAAACGTAAACGTATTCGCAACACGTTTATCCGGTTTGATGAGTGGATGTGTTAAGTCTGTTGCTTCAAAATATAGTTTTTGCGAAGAGAGAATCGGGTATGTGTAAAGTGGGTTTGCGTATGCATAGGAGCTTAATGATACCAGCGCCTCTAATTGTGCGTTCTGATGCATCCATTGTATTACAGCTTCTCCATGTTGCTCTTTCCACTTTTCAATGCGCCATACGCAGATTAAATCAAACAAAAACAAACTGTTCAATATCGGACCAAGCATAGTATTCAGGCGCTGATCAAAAATGGCCACAAGCTTTGCAAGTTTATTCATTGCTTGTTTGTTGGTGGTATGGTATTGTTTGAGGTTATTAAGTAAAGGCGTTTGAAAAGATGTTTCACTCACCAGCGTAATTAATTTGCTTACCTGGTCAAGTCCTTGCTTTTGTTTACCAACCATAGTATGATGACGGTTGGTATTGCGTAATTGAGTACCCACCAATAACCAGTTGAGGCAAATGGCCAAACCCAACACCTGGAAGTTTCCGGAAAAAGTAAGTATGATACCCAATACCGAAAGCAGTGGCACCAATACCAATGCAATTGTATACAACGGTTTATTTAATAAGTGTGGCGGTTGTGAGAACCATTGTTTTAGCAAGGTTGTTTTGGCCGGTGTTTGTTCACTTAATGCCGAAAGCACCCTGTATTCCAACATCAACTCCGGCATGCTGCTAAGCTCTGTTATGGCTTGTTGTCTTGCTTTTATTTCTTCAATATGTTGTTTCGGGTTCAGTAAAAGATTTGCTAATGTAGCTTCAGCCAGAGGTGTTTCAGTGCGGTTGAGCAATTGAAATAAAGAACCTTCACCAAACACATCCAGATCAAAAGCAAAAGGGTGTTCAATATCCAAATAAGATAGTCCGGTTTCGGTTTTGGAAAAGGGAGTGCTTTCGGAGACAGCTATTCTTAATTGGGTTTGATGGTAGCGCAAGGTATAACTGAGCTTTGCATGGTAGCTAAGCAATCTTGCAAATGCAATTAATATAAGAAGCGAGAGTGCCCAATAAGAAACACTAACAGCAATAGCCAGGTAAATACTATATAGTAACAATCCAAAAACTAAAAGACGGAAGAGAGTTATCCGTTTTAATTGTTTAAGCAACACTGCAATGGTTTGCTCTGAAGTTGTTTTGTGTTGATGGTAAAAGGAAGTGGAAGACATAGTTGGTTGCAAAAGTAACGGAATCGTGGGGATGTTAATTGTGTTATCTGTTGATGGGTTAATTATGTTTAATAGTGAGATTAGTTGATTGGTCATGTTTTTTTACTTAAGGTTATGTATATTCACGATCACTAAACCCTATTTCTATGAAAATGCCCCCTGAATGGAAAGCCGAAGCCGTTGAACATGACGGACAAAAACGTATTACCTTAAGATTTGACAGACGAGCTGATTGGGAAACACTTGTAAGATCACTTACCGGATCCAAATGGAGTAGTCGGTTAAAAACCTGGCATATTGCCGATGTTAAAGCCAATCGTGAATGGTGCGGGCTCGAAACTACACCATCCTATGCGCCTAAAAGTAGTCATGACTATGCTCCCGGGGTTATTGAGCAGATTGAAACCTTTACCAGATGGATGCGCTCTAAACGCTACAGTGAGAATACGATTAAAACATATACGGACGCGCTGAAGACATTCCTTAAATACTTTAACACAAAGAATGTTGGAGATATTACGAATAAGGAAGTGATCGATTTCAATAATGATTATATCCTCAAGAACAATTATTCTGAATCCTTTCAGAACCAAACAGTAAATGCAATCAAATTATTTTTTTCTACTTCTTTGAATACTAAAATAGAAACAGAAGCTATACACCGCCCCAAACGTGCCAAAGCCTTACCCAATGTCCTGAGTAAAGAGGAGGTTAAACAAATTTTAACAGTATTAACGAATATCAAGCACAGAGCTATGTTGTCGCTAATCTATAGCTGCGGTTTGAGGAGAGGAGAATTGCTTGCTTTGAAACCTTCCCATGTTGATTCGAAGCGAAACCTGCTAATTATTAAGAATGCTAAAGGTAATAAAGACAGAATAGCTCCACTAAGCGATAAAACGATTGCTTTGCTCAGGGATTACTACCAAACTGCAAAACCTAAAGTATACTTGTTTGAAGGGCAATATGCCGGGTTTTCCTATGATGAAAGGAGTTTGCAGAATGTATTTAAACAAGCACTTTTAAAAGCGGGCATTCAAAAACCGGCAACACTTCACTGGTTGCGTCACAGTTATGCAACTCATTTGCTGGAAGCAGGTACAGATTTAAGATATATACAGGAGATACTTGGACACAGCAGCAGCAGAACAACTGAAATATACACTCATGTATCAACCAATAGTATTTAAAATAGTAAAAGC
>JAZKGH010000303.1:18929-22609 GCA_040386055.1 Bacteroidota bacterium | reverse complement strand
GTCCACGCGCGACTATGCATGGATGCCAACCTTACTCATAATAATAAACCCGCTTCACCCTTTGCGAAATGGAAGTCAACACTTCATACGGAATCGTACCAATCTTATCTGCCACGCTTGTAAGATCATTTTCATTTCCAAAGATGATTACCTCATCCCCTTCTTTAACATCCATGCCTGTTACATCCAGCATGGTCATATCCATACATATGCTTCCTATAGTTGGAACCCGTTTGCCGTGAATGAACATATTACCTTTTCCATTACCCAGCTTACGGTTTAATCCATCTGCATAGCCAATGGCAACCGTAGCTATCAGGGAATCCTTATTCACTACACCTTTTCTGCTATATCCAATGGTTTCGTGAGCCTTCACTGTTCGCAATTGCGACACAACTGTTTTGAGTGTTCCAATGGGTTGTAATTGTTTTTGCAATCCTGCAGATGGGTCAATGCCATATAACCCAATCCCTAAACGTACCATATCAAATTGTGCATCCGGGAAACGAACAATGCCGCTGCTGTTTAAAATATGCTGAAGAATAGGATATTCAAATGCCGTAATGATTTGTTCGGCAATACGTTTATAGGTAGTAATTTGCTGATGGGTAAATTCATCATGTTTTTTCTCCTCACTTGCCGCTAAATGTGCAAACACCGACTTAATGCGAATATTCGGGTATTTTTTAAGTGTAGCAATGAGTGTTTCTATTTGTTCTTCGTCAAAACCCAAACGTTTCATTCCGGAATCGACCTCAATATGAATGCTTACTTCTTCACCATCAGCTGCATTTACCAGCTGGTCGAGAATGAAAAAATTGTAGATCTCAGGCTCAAGGTTATATTCCAATATTTGATCGAAGCTTGAAACCTCCGGATTCATCACCATAATGGGTGATTTAATTCCTGCTTTGCGTAAGGTCACGCCCTCATCCGCATAGGCTACCGTTAAATAATCTATTCGATTGAACTCTAATACTTTTGCAATTTCGTAGCTACCGGCTCCGTAACTGAAAGCTTTCACCATTGCCATCAACTTCACACCCGGTTTTAACTTACTTCTGTACACATTCAGGTTATGCACCAATGCATTCAGGTTAATTTCCATTACAGTTTCATGAACACGTCTTTCGAACAGCTTACTTATTTTCTCAAACTGAAACTTTCGTGCTCCCTTGAGCAACACAATCTCATTGTTATAATCTACTGCTGAAAAATGCTCTATAAATGCGCTTGTATCCTTATAAAAAACTGCAGAAGAATCAAACAGTACTGCATGTTTGGAGATTACTGAGCCTATTCCTATAAATCGCTGAATCCCTTTCTGGCGGATAAGTTTCGCAACTTCCGTATACAACTCCAACTCATTCTTCCCCGACTCAAGAATATCCGAAACAATCAAGGTGCGCTTGTATCCGGAACTTTGTTGTTCTACAAAATCAAGTGCAATACGAAGTGAATGTAAATCGGAACTGTAACTATCATTTATCAGTACACAATTATTGATTCCTTCCTTAAGTTGCATGCGCATTTCAACAGGTTGCAATTCTTCAAACCGCGAAAGAATATCAGTTGACGCGCGTTGCAGGCACATCAAAAAGGCGAAACAAGTACAGGCATTTTCAATGGATGCTTCATCCGTAAATGGAATACGCACACTTAAGATACGGGCACCTGAACGGGATTGGATTGTGGTAAAATTGGTTTGAATGATTGTTTGCAAATACAATTGCGCCTGTTCGTTCACACGCGACCATGTATACAATTTTACCTGAGGGTGATGTTGTTTGAACTCCTCCAGTCTCTTTGCCACAAGTGGCTGTTCATCACACGCAACAATAATATCAGCTGTTTCAAAGAGTTTGAATTTTTCGTTCAATTTTTCTTCCCTGTTTGCAAACCCTTCATCATGAGCTTCTCCCAACATGGTAAAAATGCCAATATTCGGTTTAATAATGTGTTGCAGGTTTTCCATTTCATTGGGTTTGGAAATTCCAGCCTCAAACAAACCCAGGTTATGCTGCTCTCCTAATTGCCAAACAGAAAGAGGAACTCCCACTTGAGAATTGTAACTTTTAGGATTACGTACAACATGCACATCGTCACGCAACAATTGATACAACCATTCTTTGACAATCGTTTTGCCATTGCTTCCGGTAATACCCACAATAGGAATAGTATATTGGGAACGGTGCCAGGCTGTCAATTGTTGCAAGGCTTGCAGGGAATTCGTTACTGAAAGAATATTCACATCTTTCATTGATGATAATATACTGATGGAAACAATTGAATTCTTCTCGATGATAAAATTCCGTACACCTGCATCATATACATCCTGCAGGTATCGGTGACCATCATTGCGTTCGCTTTTAATGGCGAAAAACAAACTGGTCTCCGGATAAATGACTTTGCGGCTGTCTATCAATAAATGTTCAATCCATGACGTTCCGCCTTCGCGTTGCACGAAATCACTTTTGATTGCTTTATGTATCTGTTCTATGGTGTAACCCATGTTACGTTTGTATGTTAAGAATTGAGCCCGTCATTCGTTTCTGTTTTTATGCTGTTCCAGCCTGCAATCCTTTCATATTCACCAGCAATACCAATCCTGAAATCAGTAAAAACAATGACATCACGAGAAATGCCCAAATCATGTGATTGCCAAATGTAAAGAAAGGCATTGAAAACAAGAAGATGAATAGTGTGCGGGTTAAAACGTTGCACATGTTAAAAATACTGTTCACACGTCCCATCAATTCATTGGGGATATGATTAAACAAATAGGTTAATCTCAATACCCGGATCCCCGCATTGGTAAAGCCCAAAATGACAGAGATGATATAGATAACCATAACACTTTTGCTGGCGAATGCCCAAAAGAAAATACCTGCTGTGATCATTGTTAATATAATAATAGCTTTTACGGTATGCGTTGTTGAAAACACTTTACTCACAAACAATCCTGCACCCAAAGCACCTATTGCGTATATCAGATCGGCTCCTGCAAATACACTTCCTTGTTCCAGTAAATGTCGTTCCACATACCCGGGCAATACTGCATGAATTTCAACTAACAACATTGCAAACACCGAATAGGAGAACAGTCCGAATATTAAAAACATTGGATGTCCTTTCAAATACGAAAACCCACTCACCACACGTTTCCATACACTCCCAAGCTCCACTTGGGCTTGCCTCACAGGTGTATATCTAATCATCATTACTAATACTGTCGCTATAAAATAAGTTGCTGCGTTGAGCATAAAGATTTCCCATATTTCCCAACGTGGAACCTCAAAAGGCATATTTACTACAAACCCAAATAATTTTCCTTCTCCGGAAGGAACACCTTCAATTAATAACGCAGCAAAGGCTCCCGATAAAATGGAGGAGCTTTGGCCTACTACCTCTATATTGGAGTTAACTTTATTGTAATATTCAGGTTCGGTTATTTCATGTCCGAATGCATATAATGTTGGAAAATGAATATTAAAATTTAGCATAGTTATTCCGAAAACAGCCATAACCCAAAAATCGCTAAGTGCTCCATTTATATATCCCATTGCTGAGATTACTAAAATCAACACTCCGCACACTAAATTGCTTCCTAAGAAATTGGCTTTACGGCTAAAGCGGTCAACAAGCGTTCCTGCATACAACCCAAAAAACAATACGATTGC
>JAZKGH010000303.1:12566-18919 GCA_040386055.1 Bacteroidota bacterium | reverse complement strand
TAATGATTCCATATGAAACATTGAAGTAGGTTCCCGCCTGACTTTTCGTGAAATACCATGGAATAGCGATCATACTGATACCCTGAGCAAAACCACTGATGCCGTTGGCCGTAAAGAGTAAGTTTAAGGATTGTTTATTTTTCACGTTCTTTGTGTCAAAGATAGCGTTATCGTTTACTGCATTCATGAACAACTTTTAAACGAAACGCTCATAACTATGAATCCGTCCTTCAGAAAAACATATACTCCACAACAGGCCATGCTTAAGGCTGCAAGTTATTGTGCCTACCAGGAACGTTGCTATAAAGAAGTAGAAGATAAACTGGCAGAATGGGGCATTTACGGAACGGATGCAGGAGAAATTCTGATCAAACTTTCTGATCAAAACTACCTGAATGAGGAACGTTTTGCCAAAGCATTTGCCGGAGGAAAGTTCAGGGTAAAGAAATGGGGGCGTTCTAAGATCAGGCAGGAACTCAAACAACGCAAAGTATCTGAGTATTGTATCAAAAAAGGATTGCTTGAAATTGATGACGATGTTTATATAGAAACGTTAAAGAAAGTTGCTCAGGAAAAATGGGATGCTACCAAACAATCTAATATTATAGCTAAACGGTACAAAGTATATCAATACCTTGCAAACAGGGGTTTTGAAAGCGAATTGATTCAACCCCTTCTGAATCAATTTAAGTAAGGTTTACTTATTAAACCGCAGTGTTCGCTGCATACATTGTTGCTCTCGCTGCGGTTAAATCAAATGTCATTATAAAACGTGTGTAAACGTTTAGACTTACTTCCTTAAAATCGAATGCTTTTTATTTATTAATAAACTTCGGATGAATAAGGTTTTCGATGTTGAATACCTCATCCCACTTCTCCTGTGTAATTAATTTCTGTTCAATTACTACAATACTGTGTACCGACTTGCCGGTTTCCAGTGCTTCTTTGGCAATGGCCGAACAAATCTCATATCCTAACATCGGGTTCAATGCTGTAACAATGCCGATGCTGTTCATTACCATATTTTTGCATACTTCCTCATTGGCAGTAATGCCTAAAATACACTTATCAACCAGTGAGTGCAATACATTGGTTAAATAGGAAAGTGATGTAAACAAACTGAAACCAATAATGGGCTCCATTACATTTAACTGTAGTTGGCCGGCTTCGGCCGCCATGCTTATTGTTACATCTGCACCAATTACATAATAACAGGTTTGGTTCACAGCCTCAGGCATTACAGGATTTACTTTCCCGGGCATGATGCTCGATCCCGGTTGCAATTTTGGCAAGTTAATTTCATTGAATCCTGTACGCGGACCTGATGACAGCAAACGTAAATCATTGCAAATTTTTGAAATTTTTATCGCGCTGCGTTTAAGTGTTCCGGAGATCTGTACATATGCTCCCGTATCAGAGGTTGCTTCTATTAAATCTTCTGCCAGAGTACAGGGAATACCTGATATATCGGCCAGATATTTCGTGCACAATTCAGGATATCCTTCAGGTGCATTGATACGCGTACCGATTGCCGTTGCCCCCATATTGATTTCACAAATCAATTGTTGTGCTTCTCTTAACCGTTGCATGTCTTCGCGCACCGTTGTTGCCCATCCATGAAACTCCGCACCTAATGTCATTGGCACTGCATCCTGTAATTGGGTTCTTCCCATTTTCAGAACATGATTGAACTCTAACGCTTTTTTGTCAAACGACTTTTGCAGTTTATCCAATACATCTATATACACATCTATTTTGCGGTAAAGTGCAATACGGAATGCTGTTGGGTAAGCATCATTGGTTGATTGGGAACAATTCACATCGTTATTGGGATGTAATTTTTCGTAATCCCCTTTTGCAAATCCAAGGTACTCCAATCCAATGTTGGCTATCACTTCATTTGCATTCATGTTGCAGGATGTTCCAGCCCCACCCTGAATCATATCACTCACAAATTGCTCGGTGTATTCTCCGGCAATTAATTTATCGCATGCATAACAAATAGCTTCACAAACTTTAACATCCAAAACACCACAATCGCGGTTGGCCATTGCAGCCGCTTTTTTTACGTAACCCCAAGCCTGTATAAATAAAGGTTCCTTTGAAATAGGAATACCTGTGATGTTAAAGTTATCCAGTGCTCTTACCGTTTGCACACCATAATATACTGTTTCAGGAATTTCTAATTCCCCCAGAAAATCATGCTCTTTTCTCATTAGCTGTTCATTGATTAGTTTTCAAATAAAGTTTTTAATTGAAACAAAACCATGTATTCTGGACACATTGAGTGATTGGTTGATAAAGTTATTGAGTTAATTGGTTATTAAAGAGTGTTTTCCTCATCAAAGACTAATCCCCGGCAACTTTCCCTCTGGTGGCTTTTACTTCCGAAAGTTTTTTCTTCGATTGTAATCGCTTCTCTACTGATGATCTGGATGGTTTTGTAGCCTTTCTTTTTTTCTTTATTACAAAACACTTATTCAGTGTGTGGTACATCTTTTTGAGTGCAACTTCTTTATTACCCAATTGAGTGCGTTCGGTTTGCGAAACAATCTGTAACACTCCTTCACCACTTAGCTTCCCTTCCAGCTTTTGCAACAACAACTCTTTTTCATCTTTTTTCAGAAGTAAAGAGTCTGGAATGGAAAAGTCTATTTGTACTTTCGTTGAAACCTTATTTACGTTTTGGCCCCCCGCACCACCACTTCGGCTGGTCTTAAATACAAATTCCTTTGTTAAATACGGAGCTTTAAAATGCATATTTACTGTGGGTTGTAATTATACTCGGCACGAATTTGCTGACGGGTTTTATTCAATACATTCACATCCATTTTAATATCGGCATAAGGTCTATTGTTGGTTGAATTTTGCGGTTGCTTCACAACGCTATCGGCAAACTCCATTCCTTTGATGATTTGACCAAAAACCGTGTAATTCCCATTCAAATGTGTCGCACCGGTATTAGACAACACTATGTAAAACTGAGACCCACTGGATGCTTTAGCAGGGTTATTATCCCTTGCTGCACCCACTGCTCCACGAATATGTTTGAATTTGGCAATATTTATTTCTGCCGGAATGGTATAGTTCGGGCCTCCGGAACCGTCATTGGTTGTATCAGCATCTTTAGTATTGGGATCTCCTCCCTGAATCATAAAATTGGAAATGCAACGGTGAAAAGTTGTATTGTCAAAATAATTTGAATCGGCCAATGTCAAAAAATTAGTACGGTGTAAGGGTGTTTCTTTATGCAACCACATATACATTGAACCAAAAGAGGTTTTAATCTCAATAATTTTTTCTATCGTATCCGTTGAAACCGGAGTTGTGGTAGAAGTTGTGGAAGTTGTTGTTGGTTGAGGATCGGAACTGTCTTCCTTCTTGCAGGCAATAACCATTAAGCTTATTCCGAAACTGATATAGAGTAAACGTTTCATATTGTTCAATTTTGACGAAGATAACAAAAACACAAAAAAGGCACAGTGAAATTAACTGTGCCTTCTTATATAACATATTAGTCGTTATTCTTAAACTCAAATTGTTGTTTGTCATTCAATGTAATCAGGATACTGGAATCCTTTTTGATTGTTCCCATCAGAATTTCTTTCGATAATTCATTGAGGATTCGCTTTTGCATGACCCGTTTGAGTGGCCTTGCTCCGAATTGAGGATCGTACCCCAACTGTGCCAGCCAATCCATTGCTTCATCCGATGCACTTAGCTCAATATCCTGATCAGCCAATGTCTGTTGAATTCCTTTGAATTGAATATTTACAATCTCCCGCACATCTTCTCTACTTAATGGTGTAAACATCATCACATCATCAATCCTGTTTAAAAACTCCGGACGAATAGTATGTTTCAACAACTCCATCACACCTGCTTTTGCCTCAGCAATTTTTTCATCTTTATTAAATTCGTTATAGTCTTCAAACTTCTCCTGAATAATATGTGAACCAATATTTGAGGTCATGATGATGATCGTATTTTTAAAGTTGGCCATCCTGCCTTTATTATCGGTTAACCTTCCATCATCCAATACCTGTAATAAGATATTAAATACATCCGGATGCGCTTTTTCAATTTCATCCAATAAGATAACCGAGTATGGACGTCTGCGAACTGCTTCTGTTAACTGCCCTCCTTCTTCATAGCCCACATATCCCGGAGGTGCTCCTATCAACCGGCTTACAGTATGTTTTTCCTGGTACTCACTCATATCGATACGCACCATTGAATTTTCCTGATTGAACAAATACTCAGCAAGAGCCTTGGCCAATTCTGTTTTACCAACACCGGTTGTTCCCAAAAATATAAAGGAACCGATTGGTTTTTTAGGATCACTCAAACCCGCCCTGCTTCTGCGGATGGCATCCGAAATAGCTTCGATAGCTTCTTCCTGTCCTACTACACGTTTGTGCAATTCATCTTCAAGATGCAATAGTTTTTCACGTTCGCTTTGCAACATGCGCGTAACCGGAATACCTGTCCAACGTGCTACAACATCGGCAATGTCTTCGCTCGTAACCTCTTCTTTTACCATTGCATTATCGCCTTGCTGTTCAATCAATTTTTGTTGAAATTCCTGCAAGCGCATTTCAGCTTCTTTAACCTTACCATACCTGATCTCAGCAACCTTTGCAAAATCTCCGTTACGTTCAGCCAATTCAGCTTCGTGTTTCAGGTTTTCAATTTCCTGCTTAGATTGTTGAATACCATCAACAACTTGTTTCTCACTTTGCCATTTGGCTTTGAGTGAATTTTTCTCTGATTGCAGATTGGATAGATCTTCACTTAACTGTTTTACTTTTCCTGAATCGCCTTCACGTTTAATCGCTTCCCGTTCAATCTCCAATTGCATAATCTTACGTTGCAGCTGATCCAATTCTTCGGGAACAGAGTCAATCTCCAAGCGCAATTTAGAAGCTGCTTCGTCCATTAAGTCAATGGCTTTATCCGGCAAAAAACGATCGCTTATGTAGCGCTGCGACAATTCGACTGCAGCAATAATTGCCTCATCTTTGATGCGCACTTTATGATGAACTTCATAACGTTCTTTCAATCCACGCAAAATAGAAATCGCACTTTCGGTATCCGGTTCTTCAACATATACTTTCTGAAAACGTCTTTCGAGTGCTTTGTCTTTTTCAATGTAGCGTTGGTACTCCGCCAATGTTGTTGCACCAATAGAGCGCAATTCACCTCGGGCCAATGCCGGCTTTAAAATATTAGCGGCATCCATTGCTCCTTCACCTCCACCACCTGCTCCTACTAATGTGTGGATCTCATCAATGAACAATACGATTTCACCATTGCTGTCAATCACTTCTTTCACTACTGCTTTCAATCGTTCTTCAAACTCTCCTTTGTATTTAGCTCCTGCAATCAGCGAACCCATGTCGAGTGAAAAAATCTGTTTTGATTTCAAATTCTCGGGAACATCTCCATTTACAATACGATGCGCCAAACCTTCAGCAATTGCTGTCTTTCCCACACCGGGTTCTCCAATCAATACCGGATTATTTTTGGTTCTACGGGAAAGAATTTGCAGTACGCGTCTTATTTCTTCATCACGCCCGATAACAGGATCCAACTTACCTGCTTTGGCAAGTTCATTCAAATTTTTTGCATACTTATTCAATGCGTTGTATTGTGCTTCGGCTCCCTGAGAAGTTACCTTCTTATCTCCACGCAATTCGTTAATGGCTTTCTTTAAATCCTTTTCATTTACTCCAGCATCTTTCAACAATGTTGCCACCGAATCACCGGCATTGAGTAAGCCAAGCAACAATAGCTCAACCGCTACAAATTCATCACCAAATTCTTTTAAAAAGGACTCAGCTTTGGTAATGGCTTGATTAGCCGAATTGCTCAAATATTGCCCCGACCCTCCTGATACTTTAGGATAACTGCTTACCATAGCGTCAACTGCTTGTTCCAATCTGGTTGGATTCACATTCAGTTTTTTCAGCAAGAATGAAATGACATTCTCATCTGTCTCCAACAATGCCTTGAGCAAATGCCCCGTCTCAATGGATTGATTTCCGTTGCCTGCTGCCACCTGTTGAGCATGTTGAACAGCCTCCTGAGATTTAATAGTGAAATTATTAATATTCATTTGTACGATTAATTACTGTTTAACTCCCGGGGAAATCCCAAGATGAAAATGAGTGATATATGTTCCTCAAATATGCAGCTGATTATTCTCTAAAACCTTACATAATTCCATAGGATTATTACATTCAAATCAGCATCTCCTCCATGTTCAAAACATCCACCAATTGCTTATTTGCTGCAATAATGTCTTATCTCAGTACCTATAAATGAAAAGTTGGCTTGAATACTTAATTCAA
>JAZKGH010000303.1:0-12556 GCA_040386055.1 Bacteroidota bacterium | reverse complement strand
CAACTCTAAAATACAATTTAGCGACAAAACGGCTAATTGAATTGAATACATCTATTTGCGTTTGGCTAACCAATAGATTCCCGCGGCTATAAGCGCTAATAAACCCAAAACCGGACTCATAATAAGAACTGCTCCAACTAAAAGTACCGGCACAGCTAGTATTCCCAACCATGCCATCCATTTACCCTTTTCATGGGTTTTGCGTATTTGGCTAAGTGCAATAAGACCCATAATCAAAGCAAGTATCGGAGAAACCATTAACACTAATCCTACAACCGGATTTGACACTAACAATGTGATGATAACGGATATGAAAAATATACCTGCACAGATAAGGGATAGGATAGCTTTCCGATTGTAAGAGTGAGCATCCGGTGCAGCTTTCGGTTCTGCAGGAATTACAGGTTTGGGTGGAGGAACAGGTTTTACCGGTTTATCTCTTTTAGCATAAATATCATTAAAGGATGCGTACAAAAGTAAAGAGTATAGTGCAGCAAAAAAGCCTGCGAACAAACCTATAACAACAAGAGTACTGGCTCCCGAAGAACTAAACAGCAAAGCAAACGTCATCACTAAAGCTATAGCGGAAGCAAGCACCAGCCCTCCCAACAGAATACCGGTAAGTGCCATCCATTTTCGCTTTTGCCCGTTCTTTTTCATTTCCTTATACCCTTTACTACCTTCATCCAAAGCAAATGCTCCTGCCAATACCATAGCCAGGCCAAACACAAAAGGATTGAGTAGCATACATGAAGCGAAAGCAACGGTGAGGAATGAAAACACCAGTGCCCATAACGAATGCTTATTTTTTGAAGATTGGGAAATTTCCCGTGAATCATCTTTAGCAACTTCATTCCTTCTATGGTTTCTTAAAACCTTAGCAGTATCGGATTGGGAAATGTTTCTTAATTCCTGTTCGGGCTCCGCATATTTTTGCAATCCTTTATTCTTAGCCGGCCAATTCATTTCTCCATTCAATACAGTTGTATCAGAAGCTTCAATGAGCTCCGGATAATGTTCCCGTTGAATCGTGACCTTTTTAATCTTACCCGCCTGGTTAGTGGTATAATCTGTGCGGATTTTTTTAAGGTAACCGTATCTTTTATTGCACGATGCTGACAACAGCACAATCAATAAGCAGATTACATAACGCGTCTTCATAAAGTTTGGTTCATAAGCAGATGTTCTTTGAGTTTATCGTTTTAATAATTATCGTTTAGGCATGTAACTATGAATCCATCTTCGGTCCTTTTCAGTGAGTTCACCCTTCTCTTTATAATATTTTAAGGATGCTAAGAGTTTGGTTTTGGATTGAGCCAAGGCTACACTGGAAACGGTTCCCACTGCAAAAACAATTGTGGCTGCACTGCTCAACGCAATGGCCGGTATCAGATAAATAACTAATGGGCTACCCTTCGAAATTGCATCAACCATTACATAAGTGAGTGCTCCGCTTCCAATAGTTAGAGCCGAACCAACCCCAGCTAATACCAACGACTGAGTTTGGGAAGAATAATACTTATTTATCAGGGCACGGGAAGTATCATCATAAGCATACTTTTGATAGAGTTCTTCCCGGTTCAATTCTCTGATAGTGTCAATTTCATAAATGTTTCCGGAATTATTTTGTGCCATTACCATCCCGGCATTGGCAAGCATTAACAGTAATAAGGCTATTTTGTATTTCATAATTTGTTAATTTTATTGATTGAAGGTTTGTTGAAGGCTAAAGCTTTGATTCCAATCACATTAATTTCAGCATCAACAGTATCATTAAGTATATTTGATACTCACAAGCTAGTTAAATTTATTTCTTTGAATTGTAACCAACGGATATTCCCATCCTGAAACCTTCTTTGGTGGGTATGGTAACCCAGACGTTTAAAGGAATATTCATTTTCCCCGATTTAAGTGTTTTACCCACGGCAAATACCAATGCTGATGTTAACTCCGGCTCTCCTCTGCTATCCAGTGTTTTGTTTAATTGGTGGTTGCCCAATCCGTTTTTAAGTAATTCTTCTTGTGTGTAATATTTCCCATTCACATGGGCTAAATCTGCATAAGTGGCAATTCCTATTGATGGCCCAATGGCAACCTCCCATCCATATTTATTGTTTCTAAATCCATTCAATATGGTAAAACTTGGAATCACCATTTGCTGATCAACACCTGTAAGCATAGGTATAAATTCAAACAATGCCTGGTAATTACCTTCATTCAAATATTGTTTTTCAAACTGGTATCCAAACTGAAACATGGCAGGGTACGCTTCAAATCCTCCTTCGGCTTTGCTGTCACCTAAACGTTTAACCTCGTTTCCAAAAATAAAACTATACCCAAAACGAGGACCTTGAAGACTTAACCTGGCTTTATCCGGATTATTGATAGCATTTTCGTAATCAAACTTTTTAGTGAGGCGTGTTTGTAATTCGTCATCAACCTGACGTCCAAACATTCGATGCACAGCAATGCCGGCCATTGATTGCACTTCTAACGGAAGGTTAAGGAACTCCATCACAATGGAACGCTCCACAGTTCCTTCTTTCACATTAATTAACCGGAACGTAACAATGATTGTTTGTCCATATAATTCTGCACTTCCGGTATACATAAAGTCCGTTTGAATCATATTACCAACTTCCAGCAAACACATTTTTCCATAACAATTGGTTATGTTCAATTTGTTTTTTTCAATGAGGTATACAACATCATACCTGTCGGTTACGTCAAAAGTATCCAGTTTCTCCAGCTCAATCCTTACGAGATTTCCCATTTGCTGGGCATCCAGATTAATTCCTTTTGTGTCGATATTTAACACTGTGATTGTGGGTCGTTTGCCTATTGCCAGACTTTGAATAGAGCACATCACTAATACGATAATGAACATGCGGGTAATAATTGTTTTCATAATTGTTAAAATGTTACGTAGGCAAAACTCTCATTCTTAGCCAAGGCAGAGAAACGGTTTCGTGCCTATTTCTCAAGTCATTTTCTGAATTATTACTACAAAAATTGATTCATACCTTCATTTTTGCATTTTTTGCAAATAGTGTGGAACAATTGCTATTTTGCAGCTTCGATAAGCCTATAAACATCTTTCTTTTAATGAGCACCGCCAAAGAAATACAACTTGCTTTCCTCCAAAAAGTCAAAGCGGCTTTACCTACCAATGTTTCATTTGTAGATGAGCTGGCCGATTTGCTAAATACCAGCAGTGACAGTACATACAGACGAATGCGGGGTGAAACGCTCTTAGGCATTGATGAGATTGCAACAATCTGCAGCCACTTTAAGGTTCCGTTTGATACCGCTTCACAAACCGATGGTGAGACCGTAACATTCTCCTATAACCGGCTGCGTAACCATGAAAATGGGTTTGAACGCTGGCTGGAAACGATGAGTGAGAATGTGAAGCGGATTACTAAAGTTACAGGAAGCAATATTTTGTACGCGGCAGATGATGTACCACCTTGGCATCACTTTAACAATGATGAGCTCATTTGTTTTAAAATATTTTACTGGCAAAAAAGTATTTTAAATGCCTCACATCTCGAAAACAAAAATTTTGACATGAACCTGATTCCTGAGGCATTGATTGAACAAGCCAAAGGAATGCTGAGTGATTACAATAATACAACCTCAACTGAAATCTGGACCGAGGATACCCTCAACAGTACCTTAAAGCAGATTGAGTATTTTTGGGAAAGTGACTTTTTTGCATCTAAAGAAGTAGCCCTGAGAATGTGCGACCATATAGAGGCAGAAATTGAACTACTTAAGTTAAAAGCCGAAAAACAATCGAAATTAGTTGGAAAAGGTGAAACCGGTGCCGAAAACTTTAGCTTATATCAAAGTGAAGTGATGGTAGGTAACAATAGTATTCTGGTAACCCTTGGACATCATAAACTGGCATATGTAAGTAATAACACTTTTAATATGATGAGCACGCTCAATACCGGATTTGTGGAAGAAAGTGAGCTGTGGCTCAAAAACCTTATGAATAAATCCATACTCATTAGCGGGGTGAATGAAAAACAACGAAATCGCTTTTTCAAAGTATTGAAAGAAAAAATTGAAGTGCTCAGAAGCCGCATTAAATAAACCGATACCCTTATATTCGCATTTTATACCGAAACATGAATTTAGCTGATCGCGTAAACTATATAAACGAACCACAAACCATTGCCATGGCCAAACTGAGCAGAGAACTTGCTGCACAGGGACATGATGTAATCAGTTTAAGTTTGGGAGAACCCGACTTTACCACTCCTGATCATATTAAAGAGGCTGCTAAAAAAGCCATTGACGATAATTTCTCTTACTATACCCCTGTAGCAGGAATTCCTGAATTACGCGAAGCCATTGTCGCTAAATTTAAAAGAGATAATCATCTTGATTTTACTGTTGACAATATCATCGTTTCAACCGGAGCCAAACATAGCATTATGAATGCAATCATGGCATTGGTGAATAAGGGAGATGAAGTGATTATTCCAACCCCGTATTGGGTAAGTTATTCGGAGATGGTTCGATTAATGGAAGGAAAGCCTGTATTTATTAATGCAACGGTTGAGCAGCAATATAAAATTACACCGGAGCAACTGGAGGCCGCCATCACTTCAAAGAGTAAGGTATTTATGTTCTCTTCTCCCTGCAACCCCACAGGCAGTGTATATAGTAAAGAAGAGTTAGCCGGGTTGGTTAGTGTTTTTGAAAAACATCCCAACATATACATCATCGCAGATGAGATTTATGAGTTTATTAATTTTGTAGGAAAACACGAAAGCATTGCACAATTTGACAGTATAAAGGATCGAGTGATTACCATTAATGGATTATCAAAGGGATATGCTATGACGGGTTGGAGGTTGGGCTATATGGCTGCTCATAAAGATATTGCCAAAGCATGTGAAAAAATTCAGAGTCAATACACCTCCGCTACCTGTGGCATTACACAAAAAGCTGCAGTTGCTGCATTGAATGGCGATATGAAACCCAGTATGGATATGATTACAGCTTTTAAAAGAAGACGTAACCTCATTTTACAGGAAGTGAAAAATATTCCTCATTGGGTATGCAACAATCCGGATGGCGCCTTTTATTTATTTCCAGACATTAGCTATTATTTCGGAAAAACAATTGATGGCAAAACCATTCATACGGCTACTGACCTTTGCATGTACTTACTATACGATGCACATGTAAGTATGGTAACAGGCGAGGCGTTTGGCGCTCCGCAATGCTTACGCATAAGCTATGCCACAAGTGATGAAAAAATTGTGGAAGCCATGCGCAGAATTAAAGTAGCGTTAGACAAGCTAATTTGATGATTTGATAATGACTAGTATTCTGCAATACCTCAACAACCTAATAACTCAGTAACAACAATGACTGATATACTCGAAAAATTCAACGGACTTAATGTATTGGTGGTAGGCGATGTGATGATTGATGCCTACTATTTCGGGAAAGTTGAACGCATTTCTCCGGAAGCACCGGTGCCTGTGGTAGCCGTTGACAAAAAGGAAAACCGCCTGGGGGGGGCCGCGAATGTTGCCATGAATTTAGTGGCACTTGGTGCTAAACCTACCGTGTGTAGTGTGGTGGGCAATGATAAAGAAGGAAATGACCTCATTGAATTGTTTCATCAAAATGGTGTATCCACAGATGGTATTGTGAAATCGGATGAACGTGTAACAACCGTAAAATTGAGGGTTATTTCACAAGCAACGCAAATGTTGCGTATTGATACGGAAGTAACCAAAGCGATTAACAAATCAGAGAGCACTGAGTTGGTTCAACGAATTACCAACCTGTTAAAAGGGGCAGATGTATTAATTTTTGAAGATTATGATAAAGGTGTTTTAACAAGAGAAAATATTGCTCTTATTACATCCGAAGCTATAAGGCACAATGTTCCGGTAGTAGTTGATCCTAAGAAACGTAATTTCAAACATTACCATCATGCTGATTTGTTTAAGCCCAATTTGAAAGAACTCAAGGAAGGGTTGAACATTGACTTTGATGCTGATGATAAGGCTTCGTTTGAAACATCCATTCAACAGATGATGGAACAGATGCAACTTAAACATGCCATGATTACCATGAGTGAAAAGGGTGTAATGATTACGGATGGAAAAGTCTTCCAGTATATTCCTGCTCATATCCGTAAAATAGCAGATGTAAGTGGAGCCGGAGATACCGTTATCAGTGTTGCTGCATTGTGTTTTGCACTAAAATTGAACATCAAAGATACAGCAGCCTTAGCCAATCTTGCAGGCGGATTAGTTTGTGAGGAAGTGGGTGTTGTTCCTATTGATAAAAGTAAACTCCATCAGGAAATTGTTGAACTTGGTTTATAACTAATTTACCTTTAGCATTCGACTGGTTATACGGTAAGCACTTACCACACCTAAACCTCCCTGCACATTATTATACTGCTGAAAGGGTTCGCTGAAAGGATTGTCTCCATAATAATTAAGTCTTCTCCGATGATATTCATAATAGTGAATATCCGTGTTCAATAAATATACTCTCACATCACTTCCATCCGATTGCCATGAATAATCTTCGCACTTTCCATTGAGTATACCACCATCTTTATTTTCATCATCCCAAATACTGTTACATACATTTTCAGATGTCTCGGAAGTATCTCCGTTGTATTGGTAGGTATATATTTTTTCAACGTCAACACGGTAATAATTTTTTTGTCCTGCCGCATCCTGCCACTTATAGTTATAAATAAAATAAGGGCCATCATAACCTACCGAAGGTTGTGAAATGCTCAGAAATGTTACTGCTGAAAACGAAAGAGAATCCTGCGGAACAGTGCACCTTCCCGATGCAGTCTTACCTCCCGCTTGCACATTCACCGTATACGTTCTTCCGGGTTCGATACTATATGCACTTTGAGCTACTGCATACGCACTTAATGAATCTACGTAAGGTACTTCAACAGATAAACCTCCGTCATTGGTGATGGTAACCGTTGCACTGGACACAATGTTGGAACCTCCTCCAGCATTGCCATATACAGGTTTACTTTTGCTCACTTCCACCTTAACCAGTTTTTCTTCGGGCGACAAAAAAGAAAATACGACCAGCTGAGACTCAACCTTAGGAGGGGTAACATCCTGCGCCATTTTTTCGCACGACATGCAACCTATGCATACCACTATAAACAGAGAATAGATAAGTGTTTTCATTGTTTAAAATTTGATGTTCCAGGAAATAGAAGGAATGATGGGAAACAAGGTTATCTGTTTAAGGTTAACATTCCCTTTTGAATCAGTGGCTGTGTAATAAAAATATGGATTCATACGATTGTATACATTGTAAATGCTAAGCTCCCATGTACGCACCCAATACTTCATTTTTTTTGTTATCTGAAAGCCAATATCCATACGATGATAAGGAGCCATTCGAAATGCATTGCGTGATGTGTATAAGGATGCTGTACTACCATAATTTGAATTTGACATTGGAGAAGGTGAATGCACCGGAGAATTATACTCAGCAATAGGTAAGGTTATGGCATTACCGGTGCCATACACCCATGTGGCCGAAAGTGTATATCCATTTTCATCGTTTTTCGGTTCATTGATATGGTAAATTCCTACAACCGAAATGTCATGTCTGCGATCATACCGTGCCCAAAATTTTTCTCCAAAATTGAGTTCATCAAACTGACACTGCGTCCATGATAAAGTATAACCAACCCAACCCGTGAGTTTCCCAACCTTCCGTTGCAACATTAACTCCACTCCATAACTCCATCCTTTACCACTTGTAATATTTTTTTCATAACTATACGGATCTGTTGACTCGGCTGTTCCATCTGCTTCTAAAAAACTTGCACCTTCCTTGTATGAAATAGTATTGTTCATCTGTTTGTAATACCCTTCTATCGTAAGGCTAAAATTTTGCTCTATAAAATCCTTAGCTACTCCACCGGCCACCTGCCAGCTTTGTTGCGGTTTGAGGTTATCACTGCTTGGTACCCACAAATCGGTTGGCAATCCTATTCCGGTATTCGACAGCAAATGGATATACTGGTTCATCAAGGAGAATGAACCCTTGAATGCCAAATCACTTTTAAGATTATAAGAGATACTCATCCTTGGTTCGAGGTTGATATAATGTTTGCTTTGCGCTGAAAAATGACTCAACCGCAAGCCGGGATTCAATCTCCATTTAAGTCCCATTTTAATATCATCTTCAATGTACATGGCATTCTCCATTGATTGAATATTTACCTCTGATGTTGTGTCCGTGCCGCTGAATTGATCCTTAAGCACATAAGCCGAAGGTGTAAACTGATGGTAAATGAACTGCACTCCGCCTTTGATAGTATGGTTTGCATTCGGATGGAAATCAATGTCGTGCTTAAGGGACCAGTCGCGGATACCCGATTGATAATTCAGCTCATATTTGCTTCCGTCATAAGATGCCATTTGGTAAATACCAAATTTATAATCGCTAAAGATAAGGGATGTATTGCTGAAGGTTCGGTTGTTGTATAGATGATTCCATCTTAACGTTCCCGTAGCATTTCCCCATGTAATACCGCCTTCCATTTTTGACTTATCGTATTCGCTGGTAAACCCGAATTTATCTCTTCCGAAATAACCACTGACGTATAAACGATTGTGGTTATTTATTTCCCAGTTGGCTTTGGCATTAAGATCATAAAAATAATACCCTCCGCGGCTTTCAGCCGGCATGAACGGTTTGGTGAGTAAATCAAAATATGTTCTGCGGGCAGACACCAAAAAAGATGCTTTATTCTTTACAATGGGACCTTCCAATACAAACCTTGACGACAAAACCCCAATCCCGGCCTCTCCCCTTATTTTTTGTTTGTCGCCTTCCTTCATGCTCATATCTATAACAGAGGAAAGTCTTCCGCCATAACGAGCAGGAAAGCCCCCTTTGGTAAGTTCCACACTTTTAAGAGCATCCCCATTAAACAGGCTAAAAAAACCGAATAAGTGAAAAGCATTATAAACATTGGCCTCATCAAGGATAATTAAATTTTGATCCGGACCACCACCTCTAACATAAATACCCGAATTCCCTTCGCTTGGTTTTTGTACACCCGGCAATAATTGAATAACTTTCAATACATCCTTTTCACCAAACAAGGCAGGTATATCCTTAATTTGTGAAATAGGAATTTCAATAACACTCATGCGGGTTTGTTCTGCCAAACGCATTTTTTGTCTATCGGCTTGCACAACTACCTCCTTTAAGGATTTGGACTCATCAAGCTCAATATTCAATTCTGTGTCTGTGCGTAAATCCACGCGGTAGGCTTTAAGCGCAAACCCAACATAGCTTATGATGACCTCAAACGTATCGGCCGGAAGAGTGATGGAATAAAAACCATATGCATTGGATACCGTTCCGGTTTTATATTTCGGAATGGCAATGGTTGCGCCAATTAATAGTTCCTTACTCGATTTATCCTTGATAAACCCACTAAGTACCTTGCGTTGCTGTGCCATAGCAAACCCATAATAGCAAACAAAAGCCATCAAAAAGAAATATCTCATAAGCAATAGACTGATTAAACGGATTAAACCCCTATCCGCTACAAACATTTATTTTCTAAAAATATTGTATGGTGAGTTTGTCAAATTGTTTTTTGTAGAATTGTAATCCCGACTTATAGATTGTTTCCTTTCCAGTGTAAAAGCTTTATTTTTTGCTTCCGTTGGTCTACTTCGATGATCCCGAAAGTCTATCGTGACACTATGCCCCCTTTCTTTCAGCGGAGCGCTCTTTTCTCTTTCTTCTTTTAGCGAAGCGGTCCCTATTACCTGTTGAGAAGAATTTCATCCCCTTGTTAAAAATAATGGCTCACAATAATACCTTTGACTTAACGTATTCCATTGTACCCTACATGATAAAATTACTCAAAAAACTTATTTGCATGCTATTGCTATGCGGTGTTTGGTTTGTTCGCCCCGCATTTGCCCAGCAACCTATTCCACCTCCTTCCCTAAGAGAAGCGGATGTGATGTTCAGCAAACGGATGTGGAGGGTGATTGATTTAAGAGAAAAGCAGAACAAAAAAATCACGTGGCCGGGTAATCCTATCGTTAAAATTTTATATGAAAGTGTCCGCACCGGACAGTTGAAACCTTATAGATCCGATTCTTTACGTTCCTACTACAATATTGAAGCATTTATGAGGTTGGGTGAGGAGGTTGAGTTTGTTGAAACACCTACAGACCCAAACGATCCTTCCATTACCAAGGTGGATACCATTTATACACCTTTTGATCCGGAACAACGGATCAAACAATTGATATTGATGGAGGATTGGTTCTTTGATAAAAAAACATCGACAATGTCGCCTCGCATTATTGCTATTGCACCGCTTTACAGGGTAAAAGTTGGCGGGATTGATCTGGGACTGCAACCGCTGTGTTGGTTAAGATTTGATGACCGCTTAAACAAAGAAAAAGATTGCCGGGATATTTTAGTGAGCCAGTTTGTATTCAATCCTGAAAACTCCCGCAGCCGGTTTAGTTACGATGATTGGTTTGCGCAACGGTTGTTTGGAAGTTATGTGATCAAAACAGCCAATATGTATGATGTAAGTATTTTGCAGGATCCTTATTACAAAAAGAATGGTTTGGAGGCCCTTATAGAATCTGAGCGCCTGAAACAGCAGCAAAGCGAACGGGAAGAGAATGACTTTCAAGATTAGCAACTGGTTGATTGAAGTTTGCAACTCGCTCACGTGATGTCTGTGAAGTTGCAAACTTCACAGATTTAAGGATTGATAAAAGACATAAATGCAACTATTAAAGTATAATAAGCACAAAAAAGAAATCCCATAAACCGGAATACATTGCCATTATTGAACAAAAACGGCCACACCTAAATAGATGCGGCCGTTTTCAATTATATAATCTTTCAGGATTATGATGCCAATTGCGCTTCCAGTTTGTTAGCCAATACGTGTTTCGGAACTGCCCCTACTTGTTTGTCTACCAATTTACCGTCTTTAAAGAACAATAAAGCCGGAATGCTCATGATACCATAATCGGTAGCGATCTTAGGATTAAAATCCACGTTCACTTTTCCAATTACTGCTTTTCCTTCATATTCTTTTGCCAATTCTTCCACTACCGGTCCAACCATGCGACAAGGTCCGCACCATTCTGCCCAAAAATCCACCAATACGGGTTTGCCTGATTTAAGTACAACTTCCTCGAAGTTGCTGTCTGTTATTTCTAAAGCCATTTTTTATGTTGTTTATTATGTTTGTTCTATATGCAATTTAAGTTCCTTTTTCTGTTTTGGTACAATTTGGCAGAATTTTGTCTACAGTTTTCGGTTTGTTGTTTACGGTTGTCACGCTGCTCTATATTTAGCATGGCTTCGATGAACTCAGCCTGACATTTCACGTATCAACCAATACTTTATCAACTAATTCAACTTATACTCAATTTCCATCTCCTCCAGCGCTTTCACCATTTCATTTTCAAAGCTTACCTTAAAACGAGTGCTTACTGTGTTCACCCCCATTTTTTGTTCTTCGTCAATGATATTTAACTTTAACACAGCATTCCCTTTATGGTTTTGAACAATGGATTGAAATTGTTGTAAAAATCCATTTTTCAGCCTGTCTGACTTGAGTGTGAGGGTAACTTTATTCAGTAAACGCTCTCTTACCTCGGCCAGCAACATAATTTGGCTTACCTTAAACTCAAACTGATCGGGACTGCGGAAACCGGGGCGCATGCTTCCTTTGATGTACAGCATTTGCCCTACCGTGAGAAAATGTTTAAATCTTAAAAAATCTTCACTCCACATGGTTACACGAATATTTCCTGAATAATCCTCCAGGGTGAAACTACCATATGGTTTATTGTTTTTACCCATACGCTCAAATACGTCCGTAATAACTCCTGCTATATTAAGGTCCTTATTCTTGAACTCCTCTGCCCGGTTAATATCAGTTACGTTAAAATAGTTGAATTCTATTTTGTAATCATCCAGCGGATGGCCGGACAGGTACATTCCAATGACTTCCTTTTCCTTGGCTAATTTGGTAATCAAGGTCCACGGTTCGCAAGCGGGAATAGTTGGCTCGGTTAGCGTTACCATTTGTGTGCCGCCAAACAATGATTGCTGGTTGGCCAATTCATTATTTTGGGCATTGCTTCCGTAGCGGATAGCTTTTTCCAGCAAGTTTGGCTCATCGCCTCCTTCAGGAAAAAAGAATTGTGCGCGGTGAATGTTCTCAAAACAATCCAATCCTCCACCCAGCGCTAAACCTTCTAGTGTCTTCTTGTTCACTGCTCTCAGGTTAGCGCGTGACGTTAAATCAAACAGCGTTTTGAACGGACCGTTTTCATCACGTTCTCTGATGATTTCTTCTACAGCTGCTTCACCAACACCTTTAATAGCACCCAATCCAAAACGAATCTCTCCTTTTTTGTTTACCGAGAAATTTACCTGCGACTCATTCACATCAGGTCCCAGTACAGGCACACCCATACGCTTACACTCTTCCATGAAGAATGTAACCTTTTCA
>JAZKGH010000302.1:0-7499 GCA_040386055.1 Bacteroidota bacterium | reverse complement strand
AAGCCAGCCCGCCCGCCTAACCAAATGCTGCGTGTTAACGGCACTGCCCAACGTGTTTACCCCCAATGGCGACCCGATGAACGAGTGGTTCGGAAAAATTGATTGCAACCTTCCCAGTTTTACTTTAAAGGTTTACAACCGCTGGGGGTTACTGTTATTTAATTCGGATGAAAACGGAAATTGTTGGGATGGAAAATCCAACGGAACTTTTGTTTCTGAAGGGGTATATTTTTATATCTTAAACCACAAGAACAAGTATTATCATGGAACGATAACCTTAAGGCGATAGGTGTTTTAAAGCTCATTTTTTTTAGTTAGACTTGTGTACAGCCTTATTTCATGCAAGCAATACGATTATTTATTGTCAGTTTTTGTTGTTTTGTTGCGACTTTCTCGTGGGCGCAACGACCCAAAGTTGCTTTTGTACTCAGTGGAGGTGGAGCTAAAGGATTTGCGCATGTGGGAGCACTAAAAGTATTGGAAGAAGCGGGATTCAAGCCGGATATTATTACCGGAACGAGCATGGGCAGCGTTGTTGGCGGCTTATACGCCATTGGCTATAGGAGTGATACCCTTGAAAAGATCGTATTGCAAACAGATTGGGACGATGTGGTGTATGACCGTGTGTCCCGCAGGTCGCTTAACTCAAATGAACGCGAACGATTCGATCGTTACTTTGTTAAATTCAATTTTGATGGTACAAAATTTATTTCCTACAGTGGTTTTGTAAAAGGTTCGAAAGTGCACAATATGCTCACCCGCCTGTGCTTGCCGGTATCAGGTGTTGCTGATTTTAAAAAGCTTCCTATTCCTTTTTCGTGTGTGGCCACAGATATTCAAACGGGTGAAAAAGTGGTTCTCAGCAAAGGGAATTTACCGGATGCCATTCGTGCCAGTATGGCCATTCCATCTTTATTTACCAGCATCGAAATAGATAATCGCATATTAGTTGACGGTGGTCTTACACAAAACTATCCTATTCAGGAGGCAATTGATTTAGGAGCGGATTATATCATTGGTGTGGATGTGGGTTCCAGATCATCAAAGGAGGAATTGAACTCTGTTGTAAACGTGATGATGGAGTCGATGTTTTTGCATGGCTACCAAAATTTTCAAGCTCAAAAAAAATACCTGAGTATCAATATTAAACCCGACTTGAGTGCCTTCAGTCCGCTTGATTTTGATGAAGGCGATACGATTGTTAAGATTGGAGAGGCTGCCGCCCGAAGCCAGCTAGCCGAATTGAAAGAGCTTTACAGGAAAATTTATGGCAGTGATTTTTCAGGTAAAATCGAAACCAATGTAAAACAACTCCACAAAAAATACCGGATTAAAGAAGTCGATATTGAAGGACTTAAAAACGTAAGTCGAGTCCAGGTGAAATCTATTCTGGTGCAGGCACTGGATGATGATTTGTCGTCTGCCGGGCTCGAGGATATTATTCTTCAACTTGAAAATACAAACCTGTTTCAACGTATTCTGTATCGTTATGATAATGCAAAAGATCAAGGTAAATTAATTATTACGGTTACAGAAAAACCCCGTGGTGATTTTGATGTAGGTATTAATTATAATAGCTATCACGAAGCAAGTTTATTGTTAGGTGTGTCATATAAACGCTTTGTTTTTAAAGGAGGAACGTTCAAGTCAGATATTCGACTCTCATCAATGCCACGCCTTGATTTGAGTTATTATTACCAGTCACGTTTTCGGCCTGTTGTTGGTCTGGAAGCTTCACTCAATAATGTAAGGCAAGGATTTTATCAGGATGGTGTGAAAGTGTCAACATCCTACAATGTTTATTCTTCCTTATACTTCAAAACTAAATACAATTTCAACAACCTTCGCAATATTGGTATCGGAGTAGGTATTGAACAGGTTAACAATCGAACAGATGCATTTATTTCGGTTGATCAGATCGCATCCTTAACAAACAATCAGCAAGCTAATAGTGTGATGGTATTTTATCGCAATGATAGCAGAGATGACACATACATTTCAACTTCAGGAGGCCGTATGTTGATTGATATATACTGGGTGAACAATAATATGGATTTAGCTAAATCGTGGTTTAGCGGAATCATGCGCACAGAGAGGCATTTTAAACTCGGCAGACGGGTTCACATTAGCAACTATCTTGATGTAGGATTGAATGATGCCAACTTTCAACCGGGTAATACACAGTTTGCATACTCAGTGGGCGGTATGCTTGATATGCGGTTTAAAAATTATATTCCATTCGCAGGAATTGAGTTTGCACAAGTTGTAATGCCTAATGTTGCCCATTACCGATTCAAGCCATCCCTTAAACTTATCAGAAATAATTATATAAGCTTGTTGGGCGATGTGCTGAAAACAGATACATACGTTGAGCAGTTACTCGATTTTGAATCCCTTAAGTTTGGTTATGGGGCTTCATATGAATACAGAAGCCCGGTTGGTCCCATACAATTCAATATAAGCAGGTCATCAATGAATCATACTTTCTATTTTTATTTGAACTTGGGGTATTGGTTTTAATATTCTGGGTACGACCAGGCGAACGCGGCACGCGGTCAGACGCATACATCGTCAGACCGCTTATATCCTCTTACTCAACTTTCAGCACCAAAAACTCTACACGTCTGTTTACCGCGCGGCCTTCTTCCGTAGTATTATCTGTTATTGGTTTGGTTTCTCCAAATCCCTGCCAGCTTAGGCGTTTAGCCGAAATGCCTTTACCAATGATATAATCATAAACAGCCTTCGCTCTCCGATTGGATAGGTACATATTATAGCTTTCTATATTTAAACTGTCCGTATGTCCATTCAGGCGGATACTCATTTGGGGATAGTTGCGTAATACTTTGATGAGATTATCCATCTCTGCATAGGACTGTTGTTTAAAAGTTGCCTTGTCCAAATCAAACTGAATATTGTTGAGCCGATAGGTGCGTCCAATCTCAAACGGTTTCTGTGCCGCTTCATTGCAAATGCATTCACCATTGGATAAAACAGGAGCCACACAAATATTGTCCATGTAAATTCGTACATGGTAGTTTGAAGAATCAACGGTATGAGCCAGTTGAGCTACTTTATCCTGATAATAACTTGCATTGGCATGAATAGCGTCAATCTTCGCCATTTCCAGTTTGTCCAGCGAATCTTTGAGTTTTCTTGTTTCTCTTTTAACTTCTCGCTGATCATAAATAGCCTTGGGTTTAGGTAATAAACTCAGATAATATTTTTTAATAGAATCCGCAGCATAATATTGTTCTTTCCAAATGGCGTTACGTTTTTCTTCAAAACTTGCGGGCGAAATATTGGAATGAAATTTCCCGATAATAATGTACTGCTCATTTCCGTTAGCTTCAAATTCAACACGTTCGGGTTGTTTCAGATCGCGGTAATTCATTTCTACAGGAATACTAACTGTTGGTGTTAAAAATAATTTCCTGCGTTTCCATACCTCTATGGCGGTATCTGAAAAAGCAATTTCAATGGATTTTAGGTAGTCAAATTTTCCAATAAAATAATTTCCGTAATACATGTTCAACCTCATACAATACCGCTTCCCTTTTTGCAATGGTGCTTTCAGCCTGGCTACTAAAAACTCACTTGGAGCAGGTTGGAGTAAACAGAGTCCATTTACGGAATTATATACCAATTGGCTGTCAACAAATGTTGTTCGTACTTCGTAATGATAATAATCCTCAATCGGTTGTTTCCAGTCGCGAACCTGTCCGTAATCGTTGGCTTCAAAATCTCCGTTCGGTACCATGTTTTGGGCTGCCAGCTGGAAAATTGAGGTCACATAAAGAAGAATCAAAAGGGTTTTATGCATAGTCCAAATCATAAGGGGAAAAGCCAGTTAAATTAGCCTTTTAGTGAGATGCCCAATTTGTTGTATACAAATCCCATTAACCAGGCGGGACCGATCAGCAGAAACTGAATATCCTGTAAAAAAGACGGTTTTTTACCTTCGATTTTATGTCCGAAAAACTGGCCTATCCAAGCTACCACAAAAATCGTAAGGGCAATTTTCCATAGTGGGACAGACAGCTCACTCAATAAATGAGCACCTGCATAACAAAGCAGGTAAAACAACAGTAACCCCGCTGCCAGTTTAGAAGACAGCCGAATATAGAAGAAGGTGGCAAACATCATGGAGATGCTGGCTAAATTCAATGCTCCTGCCACCGGCACCTGATAAAGCAGGCATACAATGCTGAAAAAAATGCTGGGTACGCAAATCCAGTGTATGAGCTTATTGGTTTTATTGCGGTGACTTTCACCGTATTCATCAAACCATTGTTGCAGTGTTCGTTGTGCCATAAATATTGATATGCTTTTTACCAAATATAACTCAATATTTCTTGTAAATTCGCCACCTTATTTATGGAGATAGATTACACTAAATACGAACCGGTTATTGGTTTAGAGGTTCACGCGCAAATGCTTACCAAAAGTAAAGCGTATTGCAGTGATGGAAACGAATACGGAGCATTACCGAATACATTGGTGAGTCCGGTAAGTTTGGGGCATCCCGGAACGTTACCTGTGCACAATAAAGAAGCGGTGAAATACGCTGTAAAATTAGGAGTAGCATGTGGTTGCCAGATTGCTGAGTTTAATTATTATGCACGTAAAAATTATTTCTATGCGGATTTGCCTAAGGGTTATCAGATTTCACAAGATTCAACCCCCATTTGTAAAGGCGGACATATTGATATCAAATTAAAAGACGGAACTGAGAAACGCATCGGGTTAACTCGTATCCACATGGAAGAGGATACCGGCAAAAGTATGCATGATCAGGATTTGTATGATACTTTAATTGATTACAATCGTGCGGGTGTTCCGTTGGTAGAAATGGTTTCGGAACCGGAAATTCGCAGTGGGGAAGAAGCTTACCAGTACTTAACAGAAATAAGAAAGCTGGTGCGTTACCTGGAAATATGTGATGGTAATATGGAAGAAGGGTCTATGCGGTGTGATGCCAATGTATCGGTGCGCTTAAAGGGAGCAAAGGAATTTGGAGTGAAGGTGGAAGTGAAAAATATGAATTCGATCAGCAATGTGCAGCGTGCCATCGATTTTGAAATTAAACGTCAGATTGAAGCTATTGAAAAAGGCGAAAAAATATATCAAGAAACGCGCACTTTTAATGCTTTGAAAGGAGATACAATGGTGATGCGTTCAAAAGAAGGAGCCAGTGATTATCGTTATTTTCCCGAACCGGATTTGCCGCCATTGCATATAACATCAGCTTTTATTGAAGATGTAAAAGCACAAATGCCGGCATTGCCCAAAGAGCTGCATACAAAATTTACAACCACGTATGGCTTGAATGAATACGATGCAAACGTACTGACCGATAATAAAGAAACAGCTCAATACTTTGAATCGATTTTGGCACATACCCAAAATTACAAAGCCGTTGCAAATTGGGTAATGGTGCATATAAGGGGTTACCTTAATGATCAGGCAATTGATATTGTTGATTTTGTTTTGGGGCCTGAAAAAATTGCCGAAGTAATTGCACTGGTAGATGAAGGTAAAATCTCCAACTCAGTGGCTTCACAAAAAGTATTTCCCGCAATGATTGCTGCACCGCATCAATCTGTATTGACTATTGCCGAATCCTTAAACCTGATTCAGCAAAGTGATAGCGGGGAGTTACAAAAATGGATTGATGAGGCGATTTCCAGATTTCCTGAAAAAGTAATCGAATATAAAGCAGGTAAAACGTCACTGGTTGGATTGTTTATGGGGGAAGTAATGAAACTCAGCAAAGGGAAAGCAGATCCGAAGATTGCCAATAAGATGGTGATGGAAACGCTTGATAGAAGTTGATTGGTGATTAGTTAATAGGTTATTAAGTTAATATGTTAATTGTATTGACTGGTTAGAGGGGATTAAGATATTAGGAGATTAAGCGGAGAAACAAGGTGTGCGAAAGAAAAATTCCTATCGGACTGTTCAACCTCCATTTGACGCAAAAAATAAACTTGGAACTAAAAACGGCAAACCGAAAACGGCAAAAGATTGCGTTACTATCAAAGACGTAAAAAGCTAACAGCTAAAGGTCAACGCCAATGGCTAAAAACAAACATATGAATAAACTAAAAAAAATAACATCATCGTTCGCAGCAATTATTGCTACGCTTGTGTTGATTTCATGCGGCAGTGATGCTGCTACTAAAGGTGGGTTTGTGATTAAAGGAAAAATCACTAACAGTACTGAAAAAACAATTACTCTCAATGAACTTACTCCTAAAGGATTGATTTTACTCGACACGGCAACGGTTGCTGCTGACGGAACATTTGAACTGAGTGGTAAAGTAGGTGAAAAAACATTTGCGATGATTAACTTTCCCAAAGGAGCTGTGTTGATGGTCGTGGATTCGTTAACAGATATGCAAGTAAGTATTGATGCAAATACTCCGGATCAGTTTGGTGTCAAAGGGTCGGAAGATACAGAGCAGCTGCGTAAATTATTAGAGGTGAACAATAAGTTTATGCAAGGGTTGCGTAACCTTGAAGCGAAGTATGCTCAATATAATACAACAGTTCCCGATGCAGCTACCCAACAGCAGATCAGAACCGAATATGATTCCATTATGAGCAGCCGCAAAAGCGAGATCCAGGGTTTTGTGTTTTCCGGTAAGCCCAATATCTCAGCGTATTTTGCTACTAATTTCCTGACAGCTGAAGCAGATTTTCCATTCTTTGACAGGGTGGATAAACAATTCTATTCATTGTTCAGCAGCTCCAAGTATGCCCGTGAACATCACCAACGAGTGGAAACACTTCGTAAAACAGCTATTGGTGAAACGGCTCCCGATATCGTATTGTCAGATCCGTTTGGCAAATCAATTGCACTTTCTTCTTTGCGCGGAAAGTATGTATTGGTTGATTTTTGGGCCAGCTGGTGCAAACCTTGTCGTATGGAAAATCCGAATGTGGTGCGCATGTATAATCGATTTAAAACAAAAGGATTTGATATTTACAGCGTTTCCTTGGATGATAACAAAGATGCTTGGACAAAAGCCATTAATGATGATAAATTATTGTGGACACATGTAAGCGATCTAAAAAAATGGAATGCCTCAGTTGTTTCCTCATACAATATTGAATCGATTCCGTTCACCATATTGTTGGATAAAGAAGGAAAGATTATAGCAAAAAACCTTAGAGGGGCAGAGCTTGAGAAAAAACTAGCAGAACTGATGCCATAGACAAAAATGACTCTATAATCTCAGAACCTCCATATTTTATTAGATATGGAGGTTTTTTTTATTCCGGTAGAGGAATAAAAATCCAAAGGGCCTTAACAATTTGTTAAACATTCGTTAATATTGAAATGATAGCGTAAAGCGAATGTTACAGAAAAAAGAAGACATGGAAAATCCCTTTAAAGTTCTCGTGGTTGACGATGAAAATGACATTTTAGAGTTCATTCAGTACAACCTCAAAAAAGAAGGATACGAAGTTCACTTGGCGCACAATGGACAGGA
>JAZKGH010000301.1:16355-17624 GCA_040386055.1 Bacteroidota bacterium | reverse complement strand
CTTTCTGTGGGCGAATATACTATTTGCAAATACATCATGGAATTTTGAAACCTATTTGTTTATTTGCTTGCAATGAACATACAACAAAACATATCTTTAAAATCCTTCAACACCTTTGGCATAGAAGCCAAGGCTAAGGAGTTTGTCGAGATTAAATCGAAAGAGGAGCTGGAAGTACTTTGCACCAATTTCAATTTAAAAGACAGAAAGGTGCTTGTATTGGGCGGAGGAAGCAATATGCTGCTCACGCAGGATGTTGATGGTATGGTCATCAAAATTTCCATCAAAGGAATTTCAGTTGTTGCCGAAAACGAAAGTCATGTTTGGGTGAAAGCCATGGCAGGAGAGGTGTGGCATGATTTGGTGATATGGTCGATTGATAAGGGATATGGCGGATTAGAGAATCTCTCGCTCATTCCGGGCTGTGTGGGAGCATCACCCATGCAAAATATAGGAGCTTACGGTGTTGAAATTAAACATACGTTTGATTCGCTGGAAGCAATTGAAATGGACGGTGGCACCATCAAAACGTTTAGTCATTCCGAATGTAAATTCGGTTACCGTGAAAGTGTTTTTAAGCAGGATGCCAAAGGGAAGTACATCATTTTTTCTGTTACATATAAATTAAGCAAACACCCTACCTTTAATACAACCTACGGAGCCATACAACAAACGTTGCAAAAAAACGGTATTGTTGAACCTTCAGTCAAAGCTATAAGTGACGCGGTGATTGAAATACGATCTTCTAAGTTACCGGATCCAAAAGTATTGGGTAATGCGGGTAGTTTTTTCAAAAATCCCGAAATTCCGAATGCGCAATTTGCTGAATTGAAGCAACGTTTTACGGATATAGTGGGCTATCCGGCTTCCGAAGGATATACTAAAGTTGCTGCAGGCTGGATGATTGAACAATGTGGATGGAAAGGCAAACATGTCGGCCATACAGGTTCGCATAAGGATCAGGCACTCGTGTTGGTAAATTATGGCGGAGCTTCGGGTAAGGAAATCTGGCAGCTGGCTATGGATATTCAAAACAGTGTTTATGAAAAATTCGGAATAACGATCACCCCTGAGGTGAATGTTATCTGAGGGTTCTGCCTCCCTCAAACTCTTGTTTTCTTACCTCAGGAATTAGGCTTATTTTCGCGGCTTATTATTCCTGCAACATCGGGTTCTTATCATGCGAAAAAGTAAATTCAAACAATACGTATTATCCAATATTCCCATTACCAATGCCGGCAGTGAAGGTAAAAGTGTAGCAAGACAAGA
>JAZKGH010000301.1:0-16345 GCA_040386055.1 Bacteroidota bacterium | reverse complement strand
TACCCGGGGATGTAGTCGATTTACGTGTGACTTCTTCCAGAAAGAAAGTGAATTTTGGTAAGGTTGAAAAAATTATCACACCTTCTCAGGACAGGGTAGAGCCGTTTTGTTCACATTTTGGTATTTGCGGAGGCTGCAAATGGCAACAAATGAGCTACGAAGCACAACTGCGCTACAAAAACCAACAGGTGTTGGATGCATTTGAGCGCATCGGAAAATTTCCATTTCCTCCCTTCATGCCTATTTTGGGTTCAGCTAAAACACAAGGCTACCGAAATAAACTGGAATACTCATTTACCGATCGCAAATGGTTAAATGAGGTTTCGGATAAAGAACAAATGACAGAATCGGAACACAAAGGGTTGGGTTTCCACGTCCCCGGCCGTTTTGATAAGGTACTCGATATTGACCATTGTTACCACCAGCCGGAACCGTCCAATCAGATTCGTTTAGCCATTCGTGATTTTGCTATTAAGGCAGGACATACTTTTCACAATGCACATTCGCAGGAAGGATTTATGCGTAATATTATTATTCGCAATTCATCAACCGGTGAATGGATGGTTGTGGTCATTTTCAAAGAAGACGATCAGGAAAAAATTCAGCCGTTGATGTTGCATGTGCAGCAATTGTTTCCTCAGATCACTTCATTGTTATATGTAATCAATGGAAAAATGAATGACACTATCCACGATTTACCCATTCGGGTATTTGCCGGAAAAGATCATTTGGTAGAACGGTTGGGCAATACGGTATTTCACATCGGAGCGAAATCTTTTTTTCAAACCAATACCGATCAAACCATTAATCTGTATAATGTTGCCAGGGATTTTGCGGGGTTAACAGGCTCGGAAAATGTGTATGATTTATATACGGGAGTAGGCACCATTGCGTTATATGTTGCAGAGCAAGCCAGACAAGTAGTAGGTATCGAATACGTTGAGCAAGCAATTATAGACGCTAAACATAACGCTGCTCTGAATGAGAATACGAATACGCATTTTTATGCAGGGGATATGAAGGATATTTTAACGGATGAATTGATTGCCAAACATGGAAAACCGGATGTGGTGATTACAGATCCTCCTCGCGCAGGAATGGATGAAAAGGTAATTCATCAACTGATGGCAACAGCTCCTGCAAAAATTGTATATGTAAGCTGTAATCCGGCAACGCAGGCACGTGATATTGCTTTGATGCAAGACTTATATGAGGTAACGAAAGTGCAACCCGTAGATATGTTCCCGCATACACACCATGTAGAAAATGTGGCCTTGCTGGAGTTACGTAAGTAATACTGTTTAGATCCAAAGAATACAAAGATGACAGAAGAAGAATTTAACAAGTTAATTGAAGAACTTAAAGTAGATCTGAAAATCTATGATGAAATGATCAAAGATGTTTCAGCAGATATGATAACTGAAGGGTTTACACAGTATCCTGTATTTATTGCGACTGAGCATGAAGTGAAAATGGGTGAATTGATTCTGGAGAAGAATGATCACGCGGCTACATATAGCATATATGCAACCACATTAGAGGAAATGGTGGACCGCCAACTGGTATTGGAACATAAAAAGGCTGAGTTCATTCGTACGTATAAAGATCCAAAGAAATTTATGTGCATCATGCTCCTTACCGCTACCATTGCGAGTTTTGTTTTTGTGCCTTATAAAAGCTAACTCGCAACACCTAAGATATGAAATCATACCCGAAAGTAGCTGTCGTTATTATTCACTGGAACCGTAAAAATTTGCTTGAGCAGTTTTTACCTTCGGTTTGTGCATCTACTTATCCGAATCTGGAAATTGTGGTAGCTGATAACAACTCTACGGATGATTCGGTGGCTTACATTCGTGCCAATTTTCCACAAATTACTATCGTGCAAAATGATGATAATTATGGGTATGCCGGTGGTTATAACCATGCATTGAAACATGTGAAGGCAGATTATTATGTGTTGCTCAATAATGATATTGAAGTTCCGCAACATTGGATAGAACCTGTAATTGAGGTGATGGAGCGGGAAACAAATGTGGGCGCATGTCAACCTAAAATGCTCGATTATAAAAACAAAAAGAGTTTTGAGTATGCGGGTGCCTGTGGAGGATACATGGACCGTTTGGGTTATGTATTTTGCAGGGGAAGATTGTTTGAAGTATTGGAAGAAGACAATGGACAGTACAATACAGAGGCAGATATCTTCTGGGCTACAGGAGCATGTTTATTTATACGGAGTAATGTGTTTCATGAAGCAGGAGGATTTGATGAACACTTTTTTGCTCACATGGAAGAAGTAGATCTATGCTGGAGAATTCAATTGTTGGGGTATAAATTGAAAGTAGTTCCGTCTTCATATGTGTACCATGTAGGTGGTGGAACACTCAATAAAATGAGCCCGCAAAAAACATATCTTAATTTTCGGAACAACCTCATTATGCTTACCAAAAATCTACCATGGCCTACATTAGTATGGTTAATTCCATTTAGGTCCTGCATGGATTTATTGAGTTCCATATTTTTTCTGATAAACGGATTTCCCGCATACAGCGGAGCCGTTCATCGCGCCCATGCAGATTATTATTTCAAGTTTAGAAAGTGGTGGAAACTTCGAAAGCAGGTTCAGCCTATTTTTAAGAATGAAAATTTTTCTGGAGTATACCATGGAAGTGTGGTTGCCGAACATTTTCTTGGAAAGAAGCGATTCTTCAGTGAGTTGAAAAAACCGATATAAAAAAGTCCCGTGACAAAACATCACAGGACTTTTTTATATCTAATAACTCAATAACGAGTAACTAATAACTTATTACAGCTGTCTTATTCACATTACGTGCGTTGGTCCAGCTAATTTTGAATCCGTAAGGACACGTTCCACTCACAGGATTTCCGGTTACATCCACACCAAAGGTAACAGTAATTTCACGTACCAGTTTCTTATGTACTTTTTGACCTGAGACCGGTTTACCAGGACAAATACTATTGAATACAATTGGTTGTGCAATCTGGGTATAAAACTCATTTCCGTTTCTATTGGTTCCCCATACCACAATATTGGTTAATCCTAAAACCGTTGTATCTCCTGAAATGGTAACATCATAATTTCCGTTGGCCCAATTTACTACACGTCTGCGTGCAACTTGCCAGCTGCGAGAAGTGGCGTTATCGAACGATAGTTGCATTTCTCCTCTTACAGTATGAGTAACAGTAGCGCTCACAAATGCGCGACCTCCCGTTACATTAGTTATTAAATGATAGCCATTCAAGGTTATTGATTTTCCACTTGATACTTGTGTAATGCGTAGATTGGTATAAGTAATACGAATTTGAGCACCTGCTTCTCCCCAGTTATTTCCGGTAACCAGTTGAACCTTTACTTCACCCACACGCATTCGTTTACTATCGGCACTTGCACCATTATAAGTAATGAAAACTGCTTTAATGGAAGGGCTGTCAACAATAGTAGCACCGGCAATAGTACCTGTTTTACCAAATGTAGATCCGCTTACAGCTACATTCACTTCATCCAGTGAATTTTCCGACTCGTTTTGCATTAATGATTCATCGCTGGACTGTTGCATCTGAGCAGCAGTATCATCATCTGTTTCAGCGTTATCGTTCTTCTTACAAGAAGATAAGCTAAGGCTAATAACCATAAAGGCCATCAAGCTGATATTCAAAATACTTTTCATGTTTATATTTGGTTGATTTGTTCTGTAAGATACCACATTCGAAAGATGGTTTAACCAGAGACCATTTTTTTAATGTTCTTTAAAATGATGGAACATGCTTCCAAAATCTGTGTTTCGGTAATTGGAAGGGGTGGGGCAATGCGCAAACGATTAGTGGCAAACAGAAACCAATCTGTAATCAGTCCGTCTGCAATGCAAGCATCAATGAGGGTTTTGGTAAATTCAAAACTTTCAAACTCCAGGGAAAGCATCAATCCTTTTCCTTCAATACTTTTTATTGCAGGATGCACTAATAGCTTACGGAAGAGTGTTTCTTTTTGGGAAACCTCAACTATCCATGAATGTGAGAGCAATTCCTGAATACCCGAATAGGCAGCGGCTGCAATTACCGGATGCCCGCCAAATGTAGTAATATGGCCCAACATCGGATTTTCAGCCAATGTCATCATCATCTCATTTCGGGCTATGAAAGCACCTATTGGCATTCCTGCTCCCAATGCTTTTCCCAACAATAAAATATCCGGAACAACTCCACTGTGTTCAAAGGTAAACATTTTTCCGGTACGGCCCATGCCGGTTTGGATCTCATCAAAAATGAGCACCACACAATTGTCATCACAACGTTTACGAAGTGCTTTTAAAAAGGCCTCATCGGTAGGAATATAACCCGCTTCGCCACGCACGACCTCAATAATCACACATGCGGTCTTGTCGGTAATAGCGTTTAATTCTTCATGATTTCCATTGTTCAGAAACCGGATATCCGGTAATAAGGGGCGAAAGGTGTTTTTATAATATTCTTCACTGTTTAAACTAAGTGCTGCATGTGTGCTACCATGATAGGCATGTTTAAAGGCTATAATTTCACTACGTCCTGTAACACGTTTGGCCAGTTTTAATGCACCATCCGTAGCTTCTGCCCCCGAATTAACCAAATACACGCAATTGAGTGATTCGGGTAACAGAGATGTAAGTTGTTTGGCCAGCTTTACTTGTGGAGCTTGCACATATTCACCATATACCATCAGGTGCATGTATTTATCCACCTGCTCTTTGATTGCATTATTCACAGCCGCATTGCCATGTCCTAAACTACTCACACTAATACCCGATATCAGGTCGATATACTTTTTTCCGGAAACATCAATAAGATAAATGCCCTCGGCTTTTTCAAATTCGAGTAATAACGGGAAACGTGTAGTTTGCCCCTGGAGGCGCAGAAATAATTCTCGGTTGCTGATGTGCATGATGGCAAATATCGTTTTTAAAAAGAAAAAGCCATTCTCAATGAACGGCTTTCTGTATAGTTGGAGTAGGGTTGAGAATTACCATCCTAAAATCCATGCAAACATTAATGGTGCAACAATGGTAGCATCACTTTCTACAATAAACTTCGGAGTGTGAATATCTAGTTTACCCCAGGTTATTTTTTCATTTGGAACTGCTCCCGAATACGAACCATATGAAGTAGTTGAATCACTTATTTGGCAGAAATAACTCCAGAAAGGAATGTTTTCCATTTCCATATCCTGATACAACATTGGAACTACACAAATAGGGAAATCGCCTGCAATACCGCCACCAATCTGGAAGAATCCCAGCCCTTTACCTTCACTGTTTTTTACATACCAATCGGCCAGCCATGCCATGTATTCAATACCACTTTTCATGGTAGAAGCTTTGATTTCGTTTTTAATCACGTATGAAGCAAAGATGTTACCCATGGTTGAATCTTCCCAGCCCGGTACCACAATGGGCAAATTGCGCTCAGCAGCAGCCAGCATCCATGAGTTTTTAGGGTCTATTTCATAGTATTGCTCTAACTCACCGCTATTCAAAATTTTGCACATGTACTCATGTGGGAAAAAGCGTTCACCTGCAGTGTCGGCATCTTTCCATATTTTATGAATATGTTTTTGCAGTCTGCGGAAAGCTTCTTCTTCAGGAATGCATGTATCCGTTACACGATTGTAATGATTTTCCAATAGATCCCACTCGTCTTGCGGAGATAAATCACGGTAGTTGGGTACGCGTTTATAGTGTGAGTGCGCTACCAGGTTCATGATATCCTCTTCTAGGTTGGCTCCGGTACAGCTTATAATATCTACCTTACCCTGACGAATCATTTCGGCCAATGATTTTCCTAACTCAGCAGTACTCATGGCACCGGCAAGTGTTACCATCATTTTTCCACCTTCGGTAAGATGAGTTTCATATCCTTTGGCAGCATCTACTAACGCAGCAGCATTAAAGTGTCTGTAGTGTGTTTCAATAAACTGAGAAATAGGTCCTTTGGTCATGTTCGTAATAATTTGCGGCAAATATAATCCCCCTGCGGGAATAAAAAACCAAAGCTTGCTAATAAAGGGGAAGTATAAGAAAAGCCGCAGATTACGCTAGTTTAAGTAATTATTAAATCTGTGTAATCTACGGCTTTCTTAACAATGTATATCTTAACGTTGCGGCCCGCGTTTGTCTTTTAGCCGCTTCAGTAATTCCATTTTAAATTCTTGCTCAAGGGTTACCAATTTGGCTACTTTGACTACTGGCAGAACCTTTTTGAACTCTGCGATATATTTTCTGGTAAGTTCAAGCTCCTGCTGTTTAAAGGTTATATAGTCGGAGGTGAATTTTTCCGATTCCACATCTGTTGGCTGTGTTTTGTCCTTGAAATTGTGAACACGCTCTCTTTCTGCCCTTTTCAGCTTTTTGAGCTGTTCGCTAAACTCATTGTATACAGGCCAAAATACGCTAGCCTCCTTTGATGTAAGATTTAACCGTTCAGTGATGAATGCAATTTTATAGGATTCAATGCGGTCATTTTTGTCATTTTCTCCTTGAGCATAGAGGTTCATACCAAGGCTCAACAAGCAAACAATAAGGGTGATCAGTTTTTTCATAATTCTTCTATTATCGATTGTTCATCTGCATTGTTCATCAGGTATTTTTCTTCGCTGTTTGCGGGTGTTTCATTTACCACAAAGGAAACCTCCGAAACCGGAATATCACGCACACCCTCAGCTTCAAGATACATGATAATTTCATCATCGGTCATGCTCTGCAGATTAGATTGGCTTTGCTGTTGGTATAACACATAGCTGAAAGTGGTAGTAAGCAACACAACAGCCGCAGCTGCATATTTAACAAATGAACGGGTATACCATAAACGTATTGCTACCGGTTTCGCAGTTGTTTTAGCAAGAATTGCCATTCTTGATTTGTCGAAGTATCCAACAGGAACCTGAAAGTTTTCATCGGCTTCCAATCCTGTTGTTTGTTGCAAAACATGTTTTCGCATCTGTTCAAAATAACCAACAGGTGCCGTAAAGCCACCTTCGGTGCGAAGAGCTTTCAGATTACTGTCGTCTGTATGGTCGTTTTCGGTATGCATGTGTGGTTGGATGTGAAAGATACTTAATGGTTTAACCCCTTTTCAAAAAATGATTCAATTTTTTTAACCGCATGATGATAGGAAGCTTTGAGAGCCCCTACTGAGGTATCAAGCACTTCACTCATATCTTCGTATTTCATGTTATCAAAGTATTTCATATTAAAAACAGTACGTTGTTTGGTGGGTAATGATAAAACAGCAGCCTGTAATTTGAGTTCAAGGGCATTCCCATTAAAATAATGAGCACTTTCAAGCGTGTTCAGTAAATCACTGTCATCGCCATCAATCGGAATATTTTTGTCAGATTTTTTCTTGCTTAGAAAATGAAGTGCTTCATTTGTGGCAACGCGGTACAACCAAGTGTATAGTTTCGATTCCCCACGGTAATTTTCCAGATGTGTCCATACCTTGATGAAAGTATTTTGAGTAACATCATCTGCATCATCATGGTCAATTACAATTCTGCGTACATGCCAATACACACGTTTCTGGTACTTGTCCAGTAAACATTCAAAGGCTTTGTTTTTGGTTGTTGCCAATCCAAATGCCGCTAAAAGTTCTTTGTCTTCGCTTGCGCTGCTCAGCATGTTTTGTTGTTCAACAAAGGGTAAGATAATAAATGCAACGCTAGGTTTAATCAAAAAGCTAAAATAGTTTGGCTGAAGGAGGTATTGCTTGTATTTTCACAGCAAAATTGGTGAAATGGAGATTGTATTTTTAATAGTTGGATTGGCCATCGGAACGTTATTGGGTTTTCTGATTAAAAAGGGCCAGCAAGGCAGTAATAATGGCAGTGAAGAAACTGTGTTATTGCGCAAACAGTTGATGGAAACTTCAAATGAAACAAGTGCGGTAACTCGTTCCAATCAAATGTTGCTTGCAGATAAGGATCAATTGTTATTTACACTGAAAGAATCGCAGGATCAAATTATTAAATTAAACAATGAACTCACTTCAGCATTGAGTGCAGGTAAAAATATTGAACAGCGTCTGGCCGAGCAAAAAGGGGAGATGGAGCAATTAAATCAACGTTTCAAAACAGAATTTGAAAACCTTGCAGCTAAAATTCTGGAAGAAAAATCGCAAAAATTTACGGAGCAAAACAAACAGTCACTTGATACAATTCTCAACCCTTTGAAAGAGAAAATAAAGGATTTTGAAGATAAGGTGCAAAAGGTGTATGATACGGAAGCAGCCGAACGTAATATGCTGAAGGGAGAGATCAAACAATTGATGTCACTTAATCAGCTAATGCACCAGGATGCACAAAATTTAACGAAGGCATTAAAAGGAGATAGCAAAACACAAGGAAACTGGGGGGAGTTTATTTTAGAAAGTATTCTGGAGAAATCGGGATTGGTGAAAGACCGTGAGTACCAGGCACAGGCGAGTATTTCTACCGAAGACGGAAAACGTTTTCAACCTGATATTTTGATTAATCTACCTGATGGGAAATGTTTGGTAATTGACTCTAAAGTATCGCTGGTGGCTTATGAGCGGTATGTTTCCGCAGATGATGATGTCATTAAGGCATTGTCGCTCAAGGAACATATTCAATCATTGCGCGTACATATCAAAGGACTTAGTGATAAAAATTATCAGAAACTATACGGAGCCAAAAGCCTTGATTTTGTGCTGTTGTTTGTTCCAATTGAATCTGCTTTTGCCTTATCCGTTCAAAATGATGCTCAATTGTTTAATGATGCGTTTGAACGAAATATTGTGATTGTGAGTCCTTCAACATTATTGGCGACACTTAGAACGGTGGCAAATATCTGGAGGCAGGAAAATCAAAATAAAAATGCTATTGATATTGCTAATAAGGCTGGAGATATGTATGATAAATTTGTGGGTTTTGTAGACGATTTGATTGGCTTGGGAACGAAAATGCGTGATTCGCAAAGAGCCTATGAGGCAGCCATGAATAAGCTGCATCAGGGAACAGGTAATTTGGTTAAACGTTCGGAGGATCTGAAAAAATTGGGGGCAAAAGCTACCAAAACCATCCCGCAGACCCTATTGGATCGCTCAGAATTGGAATGATATTTGTCACTAAACTTTCGGCATCAGATTTTGCCGAATATTCCATTATCCTAAGATATTTGCACTGTGAAAAATTTATTCGTATTCCTCTTTGCGTTCATCATTGTTTCGGCCCAGGCGCAACAGAAAAAAGTAGCTGATAAAAATGCTGATAAACTCTTAAATACCATCAGCAAACGTTATAAGAACTTCAAAACGATGAAGGCTGATTTTATTTACACCATTGAAAGTAAAGCCGATAAAATTCAGGAAAAACAAAAGGGAACATTGTTGGTGAAAGGCAATAAATTCAAGCTGGATATTGCCGGGCAACTCATTATTTGTGATAATCAAACGTTATGGACTTACAGTAAAGAAGTGAATGAAGTTCAGGTTAATACTTACAATCCTAAAGAAACCACCATCCGATTGGATGATATTTTTACCATGTATGGTAAAGGATTTTTGTACAAAATTACTGAAGAAACCAAAGAAGGAAATAAAGAGATAGCAGTAGTAGAGCTTACTCCAAAAGATAAGAAAAAGAATTTCTTCAAAATCAAACTAACAATCGACAAAACGAATCAAACGATTTTGAAGTCGGTGGTGTATGATAAGAACGGTACCATTCACACATATACTATCACCAATCAGTTTCCCAATATTAAGCTGGAGGATAAAACGTTTGTGTTTGATGCAACGAAATATCCTAAGGTGGAGATTATTGACCTTCGGTAATTATTCCGGTAATTTTATATGTTACGTTGTTTCCCAATTGTACCTGCTGTGTGCCGCTGATTGTAAATAAACTATCAGCATAGTAATTCAATTCTTTTGTTGCTTCGTATAGTGTATTGTTCGTGACAAAACTTGCGTTTAAAAATTGCAATGAGTTCCCCGGTTTACTTAATGTTATCACCAACTCATTTAAATCCGTTTTAGCATCCAATGGTGTATAGGTAACCTTTATAGAATTCTCGCTTTGTAAGGTATCAGCCTTATATCTTCCTTTGTAAGCATTTTTGAGTAGATCAATTTCTATGAACGGTTTTAATTCACTTTCCCAATTCACCATTGAAAGATTTTGTGTTACACTACTATCTCCGAATATGAGTGTTTTCTGAAGGGTTTTATGCTCCGCTGAAAGGCGTTCGATAACATCTTTAAAAAGAGCTTTGGTATCAATGTATTGAATGGTGTTCTGTTTGCTCGTTTCACAGGAGAACAAAACACATACAAGTAATCCTAAAACAGCGGTTCTCATGATGCTAATAAATTTTCTCCATTCATTTCGGCCGGTTGAGGAATATTTAACAAGGCTAAAATAGTTGGGGCCAAATCGGCCAAACGACCTTCTTTAAGCTTATGTTTCACTTCAGGTTGAACCAAAATGAGCGGTACCTTATTGGTAGTATGCGCTGTATTGGGTGTTCCATCGTCCTCGTTAATCATGTATTCGCCATTTCCATGATCGGCTGTAATTAGCAAGGAATATCCTTTAGCAAGAGCCGCAGGAACAATTCTGCCCACACAGCTATCTACTTTTTCTACGGCTTTTATTTCAGCGCTTACAACACCGGTATGACCCACCATATCTGGATTGGCAAAATTCACACAAATAAAATCCGCTTCCGATTTAGCAATTTCATCCAATGTGAAACCGCATACTTGTTCAGCACTCATTTCAGGCATCAAATCGTAAGTGGCTACTTTGGGTGAAGGTGCCATATGGCGTATTTCCCCTTTAAAGGGTATTTCGCGACCTCCTGAAAAGAAGAATGTTACGTGTGGATACTTTTCGGTTTCGGCAATACGCGCTTGTTTTTTATTGTATTTTTCCAATACCTCACCAAGTGTCATATTCAGCTCTAAATCGGGAAATACAACTTGTACATTTTTATAAGTTCTATCGTATTCAGTAAGTGTAATGTACTGCACATTTAATTTGTGCATATTGAACTCATGAAAATCTTCTTGCGTCAATACCTGTGTAATTTCGCGTCCACGATCGGTACGGAAGTTGAAACAAAGTACAACATCTCCTTCCTGAATGGTTGCCAAAGGAACATTGTTCGTATCAACACCAATGATTGGTTTGATGAATTCATCCGTTTCATTGGCTGTATAACGGTGTTGAAGTGTTTGAATAATATCCGAACTTTTTTCGCCTTCAGCGTTTACCATAGCATCGTATGCCAACTTCACTCTTTCCCAACGTTTATCTCTATCCATGGCATAATAGCGACCTGTTACGCTAGCCAGTTTACCTCCGGTTTGTTTTAATGTATCCAATACGTCCTGCAGGTAGCTCGCACCACCTTTAGGGTCCGTGTCGCGACCATCAGTGAACGCATGTATATAAAAATCGGCCATTTGCTGTTCCTGCATGATATGGCATAATCCCTTTAGGTGATCAATGGAAGAGTGCACGCCTCCATCACTCACCAATCCGATGAGGTGAATTTTTTTATGATTGCTTTTGGCGTAAGCAATTGCATTTAAAAGAGTAGGATTTATATTGATTGTTTTTTCGCGAAAAGCTTTATTGATAAGTACCAGTTGCTGATATACAACCCGTCCGGCTCCGATATTCATGTGACCTACTTCCGAATTTCCCATTTGTCCGTCAGGAAGTCCTACATCTTCTCCAGATGTCTTTAGTTCACTTATCGGGTATTGTTTAATTAAAGAATCAAAAACGGGTTTATTGGCCATGGCAATGGCATTTCCATTGTATTGTTTTCCATTGCCCCACCCATCTAAAATTAATAATATCGCTTTGTTACTCATATGACAAAGGTAAGCATTCACAAGTGAAAAACTTTTTTGCACTTTAGGGTTGCGAACACAAGTATTTTATTAATTTGCACTGTGGCATGGTTTTGGTCAAATGAGAGATTCCTGCTAAGAAAACTGCATCATGAAAAAATACGTTTTATATATTCTGTTTAGTTGCCTTTTATCTGTTGTGGTATTCGCTGATACATTTGATGATGTTGCTGCCGCGATTAAAAGTGCCAATGCAAAAGAAGTATCCAGGTATTTTAACTCAAGTGTTGAATTAACAGTATTGAACAGCGAAGGTGTATACAGCAAACAACAAGCTGAGATTATTCTGAAGAATTTTCTGGCAGCCAATCCACCTAAAAATGTAACCATTCAACACAAAGGTTCTTCGGCTCAGGGCTCTAAATATGCTATTGCAGTATATGAGTGCCAGCAAGGGAAATACAGAGCCTATATTTTTATGAAAGACTCGGGAGCCGGTATGCTTATTCACGAGTTACGTTTCGAAAAAGAATAAACACATGAACGAATTATTAAGTCATCCGCTGGTTATTCAGCTGATTGAAATGTCATTTATCGAAGATATCGGAAGTGGCGATCACACCTCTCTTGCTACCATTGATAAGGCGGCAACGGGTAAATCTATTATTGTAGCCAAAGAAGATGGAATATTGGCCGGAGTACTATTAGGAGAATACATTTTCAAGAAAGTAGATCCCGCTCTTGACGTGAAACTCCTGAAACAGGATGGAAGTTGGGTAAAAGCGGGAGATGTGGTGATGGAAATAAAAGGAAGTTCCATCAGCATGCTTACAGCGGAGCGAACAGTATTGAATTTTATACAGCGTTTAAGTGGTGTTTCTACTCAAACCAATCGTTACGTTAAAGTATTGGAGGGATTACATACCCAAATACTGGATACGCGCAAAACAACTCCGGGTATGCGTTTGCTGGAAAAGTGGGCGGTGAAAAATGGAGGAGGAGCCAACCACCGTATCGGGCTGTATGATATGATTTTGATTAAAGATAATCATATTGATTTTGCAGGTGGCATAGCACAGGCATTGAGCAGGACACAACAATACCTGAAAGACAATAATCTTGACCTTAAAATTGAAATAGAAACCCGGAACTTTCAAGAGGTGAACCAAGTGCTGGCAATCGGAGGTGTTGACCGCATCATGCTTGATAATTTCTCTGTACCTATGTTGCAAGAGGCTGTTCAATTAATTGATAAACGTTTTGAAACGGAAGCATCGGGTGGAATTACATTGGATACTTTAAGAGCCTATGCCGAAACCGGTGTAGATTTTATCTCCTCCGGAGCCTTAACACACTCTGTGAAAAGTTTGGATTTAAGTATGCGCGCTGGATAGCTTTACGCAAATTACCTATAAAAAAGCGGTCGGAAGTTTTCACTCCCGACCGCTTTTTTTATAAACGATTTCTTTTATTTCTTTTTTCTAGGATCACCCACACGGTCCATTACACAACGGAATCCGATTGTTGCAGTTGCTAATTCCTCATCCAAATATCTGCGTGTTCCTGGATGTAACCAGTATGCACGGTCTCTCCATGAACCACCTTTGTATACGCGCGCCTTGTTATCAATTAATGACGAAACACTGTATTCATATTGTTGGTCAAGATCAGAGTAAGTCAACTCATCTTTGTATCCGATATTGTTTGATTTTTTGTAGTTTCTACGTTTAGCATTTTCTTCTTCCGTTACATCACGGTAAGGAATTCTACCCAAACTGTCTTTTTCTGAAATGATACCATCAGCATCGGTTACTTTGGTTTTGTATACATTACCCCTGAAAGGACTTACATCCGTAACATCTTCAGAAGTTAAAGGACGATACACATCCATTGTCCACTCACTTACGTTACCGGCCATATGATATAATCCAAAATCATTTGGAAGCATATCTTTTGGTTTCACAAAGGTAGTGTAGAATGCTCCGTCATTTAATTTACCGGCAACACCCGCAACGTCACCACGACCTCTTTGGTAGTTGGCATACATTAATCCACGGTTCTTTTCAGTATCGCTTCTACGAAGTGTTAAACCATCCCAAGGATAAATTCTTCTTACGTCAATATTTTCATTGTATGAAGGTGAATAGTATCCGTAGGCAGCATATTCCCATTCTGTTTCTGTTGGTAAACGGTATTCAGGTAATAAGATACCATCTTCCATTTTTACATTACGCTTGCTTCCATTTGGAGAGTAGTCTTTCAACTGTTTTTTGATAGTTGGACTGTATAAGCCTAGCAGATAAGCCTCTGTGTTGAAATTGTTATCATCAACAGTTTTGGTTACGTCCATATCAATAAATCCCTCACGAGCCAAAATCATTTCGTTTACACGATCTGTACGCCATTCTGCATATGCCTTTGCTTGTAACCAGCTAACACCAACTACAGGGTAATCTCTGTAAGCAGGGTGACGTAGATAGTACAACACGTAAGGTTCGTTGTAAGATAATTTATCTCTCCAAACCAATGTATCAGGTAATGCTTTGGTGTAAATGATAGGGTTACTAACATACACACGGGACAACCAATACAAGTATTCTGTATAGTGGAAGTTTGAAACTTCTGTTTCATCCATGTAAAAACTTGGAACAGAAACCCTGCGTTTGAAGTTATTCCGATCGTACAGGAGATCTTGTTCAGCTTGTCCAATGGTAGCTGAACCACCCTCAATGAATATCAATCCCGGACCGGTTTCCTGATCTTTAAATTTAGCTTTTTCAAATCCGCCCCATTTGGCATCGTTATATTTCCATCCTGTTACAGATGACTTCTTCTTTCCACAAGAAGAGATAACGATAGCCTGAGCTAATACTGCTAAAAGAATCAATTTTGAAGCATGCTTCATATAGTTAGCTTTTATTTAATTTGTCAAATATAACGTAAAAATGCACAATATATTCCAATTTCCAATCTAAAATTCAGGACAACGCATTGCTTTTGTTGTTCGCCTGGCTTCTTTTTTCTTAGGTTTAATCTCAAACGCCATCGAAAGTTCATGGGAACCTTGTGTAGCAGTACGAGCTCCTGAAACTGTAATGTCATAACTGTAACCCACCCTGAATTTCGGAAATTTAAGCCCCACTAAAAAAATGAGTGCATCACTGTTTTTGGAGGTTTGCCTGAACCACATTCCGGCCGTAAGCGCTTGTTTTTTAACATAAAATCCAAGATTCAACTGGTTGAAATTACGTTGTTGCATGTATAAAATATTGGGAGAAAGGATTACCCTCTCATCTTCAAATCGTGAATTTGTTACAGGAATATTAGCACCCGCGTGAACTGTATATCGTCTGGGAAGTTTGAATTCATCAGCACTGCTGTTGGGTGAATAAAACGACTGATTGGGTTCGGTAAGATTATGTATAGCAACTCCTCCAAATAATCTGTTGCTGTATATTAAGAGCCCGGATCCAAAATTGAGCAGGTTAATTTGTTGTAAGCCTCTCGCTTCATTTGTAGGTAAAATAAATCCATATTGGTCATCTATTTGGTCACCAAATCGGAATTTACTAAAATCATAGGTACGCTGGTAGTATGAAGCCTGAATACCTGCCCGCATGGTTACCTTTTTTGAAAGGGACACACTATAGGAATAAATTCCACTAAAAATATTTGTTGTTAAATTACCATCTCCGGCAATATCCATGGTTGCCATCATACCTAATCCACCGTTTAAAGCATTAACCTGAGCATCCAAACTGGCACCTGCTGTTTTGTAATTTTTGTTGATAGAGGTATACTGGTCGCGACCAATGATGGTAAATCTAATATTGTTTGAAGCACCGGCAAATGCTGGATTCGTGTACAATGGATTGGCATAAAATTGGGAAAACTGAGGGTCTTGCGCCAACGCAGTAAATGGTATAAATAACCATAGGGTTAATTTTAGAAGCGTTTTTTTCATTGCCAATGGATTGATACGAATATAAATAACTTTTTTAAAATTCAGGGCATCTAATGCTTCTAACTTTTTTATTTCGTACACGTTTCCTCAATTCGAATGATAATGATACTTCATACGACTGCCTTGCTCCAAATTTTATATCTGAAATAGTGGCATCGTAAGAAAATCCTATTTTTAGTTTAGGGGTTCTGATGCCCAAAAGGAAAATAACCGCATCCGGATTCTCTCTTGTTTGTCTGAAATAGACTCCATATACAATGGGCCCATGGTTGTAATACATCCCAAGATTCAATTGCACGTTAGCGGCTTGTTTCATAAATAGAACATTCGGATACAAGTTAGTGGCTTTTTTGGGATCCCGGTGTTGTTTTACAGGAACAACCAAGCCTCCGTGAGCCGTAAATCTCATGGGTATTTTACTGCCATTTTTTTCGTAAAAGCCTTGTGCGGGGGTATTTAGGTTATGAATGGCAAAACCGGCATAAAAGGAGTTGGAATAAATAATTCCCC
>JAZKGH010000300.1:3414-12526 GCA_040386055.1 Bacteroidota bacterium | reverse complement strand
GTGTTTAATGACCCATCGGCATTAAGCTCAAAAGTTGCAGATAATTATGCCGATATGCTTTCTGTAAAATCAGTTCGTAAGGATCCTTTTTAGCTCCAGTATTTTACCACAAAGTTCAGAAGGGAAGCACAAAGAATACTAATGGGAGTTACTTCCTGATAAACTGTTTACTTGTTGTTCCTTCAGGCGTTTTAACAGCTATGAAGTAATTGCCGGTAGCAAATTCACCAACAGAAAGCTCATGCACATCGGAGGTTTTGTTTACTGTTATTGTTTTCAATACAACACCTTTTGCATCCAGTAGTTGAATTTCGTTTATCATTACTGCACTTTTAAATTGAAGGGTAATCCATTGTTCACTAGAAGGGTTGGGGATGATGCGGAAACTGTTTGACGGTTTGGCGTTGGTTTGAACTTCCTGCAATCCAACTGCACCGGCATCACGCACCCCGAATGCATATTCACCATTCTTCAGGTCATTCACCCAAAAACGTCCTGTTTTATCTGTTTTGCTGGGGCCGGGTTGAAAGGTATTGTCGGAGTGGATCAGCCAGTCACCACCCGGAAAGGGCCTGTATAACAATATCAGACTGTCTTCTGATTGAGTGATCAATTCACTATCAAGATAACTGGTGGAAGTCCCGTCATAATTAAAAAATCCCCATGTTTTAAATCCATCTTTATAGTAACCACCAATTGTCCAGTATCTTTCTCCTGAGATTCGGATTCCTTTTGCCTTTAAATTATAATCCAAAGCGCCCACCCAATGATGGGTAACAAACATATTGTTTCCATTAGCAACACCGCCATTTCCCATTGATTGCACATTCAAACCCATGAGTACATTTGGTAATGTTAGCGTACCTGTTTGCTGAATATGTAACTGTTCAAAGTTGTTTCCCAGATATAAACTTTTGTCTTCGTTTATTGCCCAACCTACAATACTTTCTCCCATTGAAAGTGTTTGTTCCCAAACGGCAGTTCCATTAACAAGTTCTAATGTAATATAGAGAGGATTGCTGCTGTTTAACCGGTATAGATGAAGACTCAAGGGTAAAGAGCCGGAAATAATATTGTTTTTACGTTGGAGTTCAGAAAATTCCAATCGGTAATGATGTTCATTGTTCACCATTGAACTTTCATATTTGGAAACTACTACATCCGAATGACCGGGACTATATATCCATTTCTGAAAGAAGTTAGTGAGATTAACTGTCGTGAATCTTTGAAATTCTTTTTTCAGATCTTCGCTGTTTACATCTGCAAAATGGAATTTAGCCAGATAGTTCTTACTGGCTTCAAAAAAGGCAGAATCTCCCATTAAGGTGCGCAACGAATGAACCATCAAAGCGCCTTTTTTGTATACATGCGTTCCATAAGTGATATTCTGTGGAATGCCGGATACAGGATACCAGCCACCGTCCGTTTTGGGAGCACTCAACAGTACTTCGATTGATTTATCTTTAATATCATTGATGTAAGCCGCTTTGCCGTAAACGCACTCCAAAAACAAGGCCTCGTTAAAGCTTGCCCAGCCTTCATTCAACCACATATCTTCGGCTGTGCTGCAGGTTGCTAAATCGCCCCACCACATGTGGGAGAGTTCGTGAGCGAATAAGGTTTCATAGCTGGTAGTTCCATTAATTGCATAGTTAGGATACGCAATATTGGTAGCGTGTTCCATTGCACCTGAGTTAAAGGGAACACCCACATAACCGATACGATCGAAAGGATAAGCTCCATATTTGCTTTCAAAACATTGCAGGGCATTGTTTAGTTTGGCAAAGGATGTTTTAGCTTTTGTTGTATCGGTTGCAACAACTGCAAGCCAAACAGGATAGGTGCGGTTGATGCCTTGAAATTCATATTTAACAAACTCGTATTTGCCCACTGCAACAGATGCCAGATAGGTTGGTATAGGTTGTTTCATTTCCCAGTTCCAGGTTGTACTACCATCTCCGTTTGCAGTTTCGGGTAATATCAAACCATTGCAAACTCCTTTGAAGGTAGGGTCGGTGGTGATGTGGAAAGTATAGGTAGCGCGGTCGGTAAAATTATCGATGCAAGGGAACCAGCAGCGACCAAAATTATGCGGAACGGATTTAAAAGCTACGCCCATATTGTATGCGTAATCACCATTGAAATAAAAACCGCCCCATTGCGGATCGCTAACGGGTTGCCCGTTATAAGTAATTGCGACATCAATCAAAGAGTCGGCATTCGGACTGTTTTTACGGTTGATGACAACATACAATTCCGAATCGTTTTTCGAAAAGGAGACAGACACATTATTCACTTTTACATCCGTCACATTCAGTTTTAACAAGTCGAGTTTGATAGTGGTAAGACTATCAACTTTAGGATCGATTGTCACAATGGTCGTTCCCGAAATAGTTTTAGAAATCAGGTTTTGAATGGATAGTGAAATGTCATAATGCACAATGTCTATAGAGTCGGAGCGGGTAGGGTCCGGGTGAATGTGAATCACTCTTTGGTTACGGCTCCAGTTTTGCCCGTTTACAACCACAATAAATGCTGCCGAAGCTTTTGCTGCCAATGAATAGCTGAGGTTATTTACTCCTTTAACAATGATGAGTGTATCAGTAAGAACAAGACGTCCCATCATATCATACACTTGAATAGCAATGGGCTGAGGTGTTTTACTATCAATGCTTACATTGAGTTTATCCGAAAAGGGGTTGGGATAACAACTCACAGAAGGTGTATCGGTAGCCATTTTAGCCTGACTTAACAAGCTACAAAACAAGAGTGCAAATAGTAATTTAAGATGCTTCATCATAAGGGTTTTAAAAGTATCAAATTTACACGGTTTTCATTATCCACAAGCATCAAAAAATTTGTGGGTATTTTCTGCTAAAAAATGGTGCTTAAAATGACTATATGAAGTATCTTGCACTGCTTGTTAAATGTGAGGTTGAAGGGGATTACCTTCAAGTTTGATTCTTATTGTTTTAACCCTCAGAAAACAAGCATTTTACAAGATAATTACAACATAACTCATAATGGCAGAAGACAGAATTATTCTCATCAACATTGAAGATGAAATGAAAACGGCCTATATCGATTATTCGATGTCGGTTATTGTTTCGCGTGCGTTACCCGATGTTCGTGACGGTTTAAAGCCCGTTCACAGACGTGTTTTGTATGGAATGACCGAGTTGGGATTAGCTTCCAACCGTCCCTACAAAAAATCGGCTCGTATCGTAGGAGAGGTTTTAGGAAAGTTTCACCCGCATGGTGACAGTTCCGTTTACGATGCAATGGTTCGTATGGCTCAGGACTGGAGCATGCGTTATACATTGGTTGACGGACAAGGAAACTTTGGATCCGTTGATGGTGATCCACCGGCAGCAATGCGTTACACGGAAGCCCGTTTGCGCAAAATTGCAGAAGAGTTACTGACAGATATTGATAAAAACACCGTTGATTTCCGTCCCAATTTTGACGATTCATTACAGGAACCAACAGTATTGCCGGCTAAATACCCGAATTTGCTGGTAAACGGAGCATCCGGTATTGCCGTGGGTATGGCTACCAATATGGCTCCACATAACCTTACCGAGGTTATTGATGGAACATTGGCGTACATCGACAACCGCGAAATTGAAATAAGCGAGTTGATGAAATTTGTGAAAGCGCCCGATTTCCCTACCGGTGGTATTATCTATGGTTACGAAGGTGTAAAAGAAGCATTTGAAACAGGCAGAGGTCGTATTGTAATGCGTGCCAAAGCGGTGTTCGAAACTTCGAAAACAGGTAAAGACCAAATTGTTGTTAACGAAATTCCTTTTCAGGTAAACAAGGCTGTATTGATTGCCAAAACAGCCGAGTTGATCAACGAAAAGGTAATTGAAGGTATTTCGGAAATTCGTGACGAGAGTGACCGTGACGGTATGCGTATCGTTTACGATATCAAACGTGATGCGATTCCCAATATCGTATTAAACAAATTATACAAATACACGGCTCTTCAAACATCCTTCAGCGTAAACAACGTAGCCCTTGTAAAAGGCCGCCCGGAAATGCTGAACCTGAAAGACCAGATCAAATATTTTGTTGAACACCGTCATGACGTAGTGGTTCGCAGAACGAAATTTGAATTGGAAGAAGCACAAAAACGTGCTCATATTTTAGAAGGTTTATTGATTGCGTTAGATAATCTTGATGCAGTTATCAAATTGATCCGTGAAGCTAAAACTCCGGATGATGCGCGCGAAGGGTTGATGACCAACTTTAAGTTGAGTGAGATTCAGGCTAAAGCTATCCTTGATATGCGTTTACGTGTATTAACTGGACTTGAGCGCGATAAGATCAAAGACGAATATACTGAGTTGATGAAGTTGATCAACTACTTACAATCCGTATTGGCAGATGAAGGTTTGCGTTATCAAATCATCAAAGATGAGTTGACGGAGATGAAAGAAAAATACGGTGACAAGCGTAGAACCGAAATTGTTTTTGCCGGAAACGACATGAGCATGGAAGACTTAATTCCGGATGATGAAGTGGTAATTACCATTTCACATATGGGTTATGTTAAACGTACATCGTTAACTGAATATCGTACACAAAACAGGGGAGGACGTGGTTCCAGAGGAGTTGCCAAACGTCAGGAAGATTTTGTAGAACATGTATTCATGGCTACTAATCACAACTACATGTTGTTCTTCTCCAACCAGGGTAAATGTTTCTGGTTAAAAGTGTGGGAAATTCCGGAAGGAGATAAAACGGCAAAAGGAAGAGCTATTCAAAACCTCATTAACATCACACCTGAAGATAAAGTGATGGCATACTTAAATGTGAAAACATTAAGTGATGAAGAATACTTGGCCAACAATTACGTAATGATGTGTACAGAACAAGGTACCATCAAGAAAACGACTTTAGAAGCATACTCACGTCCGCGTGCAAATGGTGTAAATGCCATTAACGTAAGAGAAGGAGATATGCTGGTAGAAGCCCGTTTAACTACAGGTTCAAGCGAAATCATCATTGCCAGCCAGGAAGGTAAAGCCATTCGTTTCAACGAAAGCAGCGTTCGCCCGATGGGTAGAACAGCTACCGGAGTAAGAGCGATTCGTTTGGCCGAAGGCGATACCGTATTGGGTATGATTGCCATCGAAAATCCACAAACAACCAACGTATTAGTAGTAACCGAACATGGTATGGGTAAACGTAGTGATGTAGAGGATTACCGTATCACCAACCGCGGTGGTAAAGGAGTAATGGCCATGAATGTTACCGAAAAAACCGGTAAACTGGTAGCCATTAAAGAAGTTGACGATACCAATGATATTATGATCATGACCAAAGCGGGTATCACTATTCGCTTAAGCGTTAAAGACCTGAGGATTTTAGGTCGCGTAACACAAGGAGTTCGTTTGATTAATATTGATGATAAGGATTCAATTGCCTCAATAGCAAAAGTTGATTACGTAGAAGAAGTGGAAGAAATAGTTGAAGGAGAAAGTATCGATGGAACCGAACCAACAGGAGAGGAGCCAACTACAGATACTCCGGACGCACCGGCAACAGGCGAAGCAGATGCTCCGGTTGATGCACCGCCAGCGGAATAATTAGTAATTAGAATTCAAAGAGAAGCCATCAATCGGAGAACCGGTTGGTGGCTTTTTGTTTGTATGGATAGATAAGCTTCCGGATATCAGATGCACAACGGGAAAGATTATAGATAAAACCACAGATTACACAGAAATCTCTGAGAAGAATTGTCATCTGTCAAGCTCTAGCGGAACCCAATCTTTGTAACATACAGTATGCGAACAAATGCTCCGGCCCCAGTGGGGTCGCATCTTCTCACCCTCGGCAATGATGAGGACTTTCAAAATATGTTAGTATATAAACGGTATAAAAAAAGCTGCTCATTGTGAGCAGCTTTTTTACTGAATTTGAGAACCTGAAAAGGTTTGCTAAAGTAAGCTTACTGCTTAGTCATGTAAAAGTTGGTAATGGCAGTATAGTTTTGTGCCGTTCCCGGGTAAGTTTGGATTAAACCGTGACCTACAGCATTTACATAACTTCCGGACCAAACAGTACCTATATTAGGATTAGCTGTTGTTTTTGGTTCCTGGATAATAAAATCACCGTTAGACTCGGCATAATAGCCGATAGGTCCTCCGCCCGAAATTGTTACTGTTCCATCATTGTTAAAAGTCATGGTCCATTTGTCGACATTTGAATCTCCGATAACGCTCCAAGTTGTTCCTGATAATGACATAATATTTCTCTCCTTAAATGTTTTTTCTTACTCGTATGGCTTTTCAGAAATTACGCCCTTACAGTAAATGTTCCTATAAGTAAACCCGTTTATTTAAGTGGTTATCTGGCTCCACTGATAAAAGCTTTTAACGGTACAAAGATGAAGAGGGTACTAAAAAGATATAAGAGTATATATGTCTGTTTTAAAAATCAGGTATAACTACGGGGTTGCTAAACTTAACGGGTATAAATACGCGGTGATCAATGAATACCTTATTGCATTCACACATTGAAACCAGGTATTTTTACCTGTTTGTTTACTAAATGTACAGACAGAATTATGTGTTTTTAGAGGCGAATGAATCAACTATTAGGCTTATGTTGTAATATTGATTTTAACAATCAAAAATTATTTACTATGAAACTTAAAACACTTCTATTAACCATGTGCGGTGCGGTGTCGCTGATAACATTCAATGCTTGTTCTGATAGCTCTTCGAACAATGCCGAAAAACAGGAAAAGCAACCTAAACCTGCAGCATTTAAGTCTATTCAACCTGTTTCTCTTTCGGAAGCAACCACTGCAATTCATGCTTATGGTGAATGGTGGAGATCTTTGCACTTACCCGATTCAACCACCTCAAATGTTACAAGGGCATTCCTGATTCCCGGAAGTGACCTGATTGGGGTTTTGGAACCAACAACAGGAGCAGCAGATGTTATGAATCAATGTAATTACAAACAGGCCAGAGCCTATATTGGTCTTGATGCAAATAATATCATTCACTTATACCTTACTCCTGTAAATGAAGAAGGTGTTGATGTAATTCTTACAAACCCCGCCAATGGCGAGCAACAAGTGTTTGACTTAACAACGCCTTGCCCTCGTACATGTGATGAACAAAGCCTGTTATATAGTGCTTTTAACTAATGAGTTGGATTAAACTGGTGCTGATATTTTCCAATATCCCTATTTGCGGATGTATGGTATTGGCGTTGGTTCAGTACAAGCGGCTCAACAAAGAGTTAAAGATCTTTTCATGGTTCATATTTGTATCTGCAATTGTTCAATGTTTTTCGCTTGCGTTATGGTTCTTTAGTATCCATAACTTATTCTTAAATCATTTTTTTGTTCCTATAAGCGCTATTTGTATTGCCATTTTTTACAACAGTCTACTTTCTAAGTTTATCAATAGCAATGTTATTTGGACGGTATTGACCCTGTTTTTACTTACTACAATTGCAAATTCAGTGTTTATTCAACCTCTAACTGCCTTTAACTCGTATGCGCTGGCAATCCAATGTGTGTTGGTTGTTATTCTTTCATTAGCTACATTTTTATTGCTTATGAATTATGGCAACCAGTTAACCAATGAAATGAATGTTAAAAGTTTAAACTGGATTAACTCAGGATTATTTATATACTATGCTTCTGTTCTAATCTTATTTTATTTTGGCGATATCATTATTAAAAGCTTCAGCATGGAAGTGAACAGGTATGTCTGGTTATTACATTCGCTATTTTATATTATTATGTCGGGTTGTTTTTTTATCGGATTATGGAAACGTCCTCGGATATAACATTGCTATCAGCAATTCTGCCTTTTATTGCTATTGTTTTTATTATAACAATAGGAGTGATTTTATTGAATTTGCAGTTCAAGAAAAACATTTATAAACAACAATTGCTCAACGAAGAATTAAAGAATAAACATCAGCTTGATTTATTGCAAACAAGTATAGCTGTGCAAGAGGGCGAGCGGAAAAGGATAGCTGCAAATTTACATGATGAATTGGGAGCCATTTTATCCATATCACGTATGCGCATGGTACAACTGGAAGGAGACATGGCGAATGATCCACATACTGAAGCCTTATCGGAAATCAGATCATATATTGAAACATCTATAGTTTCTATGCGCAGGATAAGTCATGAGCTGATACCTCCCCAGCTGGAGCAATTCGGACTTATTTCAACACTCGAATCCATTACCGAACAATTATCAAAAACAAAAGAAATTACGGTTACACTCAGTTCCAATAATAACATCCCTGAACTTTCCTGGTCAATGCAGTTGGGTTTATTCCGGGTTCTCATGGAGTTTATGAATAACACTATCAAGCATGCTCATGCTTCCGAAATTCATATAGATTTATCCTGTTATGAAAACATCTTACAGTGTTTGTACCGGGATAATGGTATAGGTTTGCACGAAGGTGCACCAATGACCGGTTTAGGGTTTAGAAATATTGAAGGAAGAATAAATGCACTTGAAGGACAATTGATCATTGGTGGATCAAAAGCTGCAGGATTTACCGCCTCCATTCAAATCCCATTAAAAAACAATATTGATTGATGTATGACTGATGTAATCAAAATAGGCATAGTAGAAGACCACCATTTATTCAGAGAAGGATTAAAGGCTATTCTAAATGGCTGGTCGGATGTGAAAGTTGTATTTGAGGCTGCCGAAGGCTACACTGTAATAGATAGTTTAAGCAAGCAGCAATCAAATTTACCACACATAATGATTGTAGATTTATCATTACCACCTACCAACAACAAGGAGGAGTATAGTGGCATGCACCTTACAAGTGATTTATTGAAGCACTTTCCCGATATAAAAATCATTGTTCTTTCGGTGCATATCGATGAAAACTTTATTGCCCAACTTATTGAATATGGTGCACACAGCTATTTGGTTAAGGATTGTGATCCGCAAGAGTTGTATAACGCTGTAATAGCTGTTTATACTAAAGGTTCTTATATCAACGAGCGTAGCTTAAAAGCTATTCAACACAATCTTAACAAAAGACGTATTGTCCGTCCTCAAATTGAATTGGAAATAACCAAGCGGGAAGTAGAGGTTTTGCA
>JAZKGH010000300.1:0-3404 GCA_040386055.1 Bacteroidota bacterium | reverse complement strand
TAAGCGTTAAAACAGTAAATGGCCACCGCAATAATCTTTTACAGAAAACGGGATCACGCAATGTTACCGGGCTTGTAATCTATGCTATCAAAAACAATATTGTAACGTTAGGTTGAATAAATTGGAAAAGGAGGCCGAAGCCTCCTTTATCTTTAGTACAAAACGATAAGCCGGGTTCTGTTCCCAAAGCCAATTGCTTAGCTTTGGACGATTGTCATTTATCTCCGATAACCATCACTGATTACCTCTAGCAGCCTACCCACCGGGATCGAACGAGCAGTTCTTAGCTTCGACTTGCGCCAAAGCATTCCCGGCCTATTTGGCCTTACAACCCGTGAGGTTTACCTTGCCTCTGATGTTGCCATCAGAGCGGTGGTCTCTTACACCGCCTTTTCATCTTTTCCCCTCAACTAAGAATAGCTGTGAGGTAGTCTAATTTTCTGCGGCACTATCTGTAAACCCAACATTATATTGAATTCCCCACCCGTTAGGTGGCACGGTGCTCTGTGTTGCCCGGACTTTCCTCCCTATATATTTCAATAAGGCGACAATCTGTTTTGCACTGCTCAAAGGTAGTTGAATAGGTTGATAAAGTAATAAAGTTGATTAAGGGATTGGGAAATTAGGAGATTAAGGACTGATGAAAAAGAATTGGAACCCTTACGGGGTTCAATATTTAAAGAAGGTAAGCCTCTTCAGGGCGCTAACAAATGAGTAAATATGCACATGAGATGATTTGCTGATGCCTCAGACTGAGCGGAGTCGCAGGAAAACTACAGTCGCTTCAAATACTCATACGTTTCATACTGGGCACGAATAGCTTTACTCCCCGAAATGCGGTGAACGTATTTGTTATCAAAATCGTGATCAATAACGCGTGCTTTAGTATTATCCTTTAGTTGAATTTCGATGATATCTTTAATCTGCTGGCGGCAGTTTTCATCAAACACCGGGAAGGCACATTCTACTCTTCGGTAAAGGTTACGGGTCATCCAGTCGGCAGAGGAGAGGTACATTTTTTCATCGCCACCATTGGCAAAAATAAAAATGCGCGCATGCTCCAGAAAACGATCAATGATACTGATGACTTCAATATTTTCGCTTAATCCTTTAACACCCGGAACTAAGGTGCAAATTCCGCGAATGATCAGTTTGATATTCACTCCGGCACGACTTGCTTCATACAGTTTGCGCACCACGCCATCATCCATAAGACTGTTCATCTTCGCAACAATATAAGCAGGCTTACCAACTTTGGCATTAGCGATTTCTTTGTCAATCAACTCTAAAAACTGTTTGAGCAAATAATCGGGCGCAACCAATAAGTGATCAAATTTATGTTTACGAGGTCCCTGAAACAATAAGTCCACCAGCTTTTCCATGTCTTCGGTAAGACGTTTGTCTTTGGTAAACAATCCGTGATCGCAGTATAGTTTAGCTGTTACACCGTTGTAATTTCCGGTGGAAAGATGAGCATACTTAATGGTTTTGCCTTCTTCTTCACGGTAGATCAAACATACTTTACAGTGAACTTTTTGTCCGGGTTTACCAAAATGAACACGTGCTCCGGCTTCCTGCAATTGATTTGTCCAAAAGATATTGTGTTCCTCATCAAACCTGGCCTGTAGCTCCATCAATACCGTTACTTTCTTGCCGTTTTTCACAGCATTGATCAATGCATTTACCACATTACTATGTTTGGCTACGCGGTACAATGTTATTTTGATAGCATGTACTTTGGGGTCAATCGCGGCTTCGCGCAACATGCGAATAAGGTAATCGAAACTTTGATAGGGGTGGTGCAATACAAAATCCTTCTGCTGAATCACGTCAAACATTGTGCGGGCCTTATCCAGTTCTGAAACGGCCAGCGGAGGCATTGGGGGATAATAGTCCTCCACATTTCCCACCTTCGGGAAGTCCATAAAATCTTTAAAATTATGGTAACGCCCACCGGGAATAAGGTTTACATTTTTGAGTTGCAACTTCAGCGAAAGCAGATCGAGCATGCTTTTGGGTAAACTGCTGTCGTATATAAAGCGGGTAGGGACACCCTTTGAGCGCTGTTTGATACTTTTCTGGATCTTATCCAGCAAGGTTTCCTTAAACACATCATTTTCTTCACTCTCCAGCACAAAATCAGCATCACGCGTGAGTTTTACAGTGAAGGCTTCATAATTGTTGTAATCAAAAATAGAGAAGATATGTTTGAGAGAGATGCGGATTACATCATCCAAAAACATTATATACGTATTTTCATCTGTTCGGGGTAAGATGTAAAAACGTTTTAACGCATCACCCGGAATTTCAATCAGCGCATGTTTAGGCTTGAGGTTTTCAGTTGTATGACTCAATCGTACAGCCAGGTAAATCGAACGATCCTTCAAATGTGGAATATGCTTAAGGTCGTCAATCAATACAGGAAACAAATGAGGAAGAACCTCTCGCTTGAAATAATCTTTTACGGTTGTTTTCTGGCTGTCATCCAACTGTTGTTCGTTGATGATGAATATTTTTTGCAGTGACAGTTCCTTGATAATGGTATTGTATACCTTATTGAAACGATCTTGTTGTATAACGGCAACACGCTGAATTTCGGCAAGGGTGGTTTCGGCCGGGAATTGTGTATCCGATTGGGTTTTGCGTGTTCCTTTTTGTCCTCTGCGTAATGCCGCCACACGTACCCGAAAAAACTCATCGTTATTAGACGAAAAAATAGCGAGGAATTTAAGACGTTCCAGTAATGGCGTATCTTCATTTTCAGCTTCCTGCAATACACGTTCGTTAAACAGCATCCAGCTGAGTTCGCGGTCTTTATAAAGGTAGCTTTGGTATTCCTTAATCATAATGAGATGAGGCAAAAATAATCATTCGGAGAATGTAAACCCTATGAGTTACCAACGAAAATAAACGGCCGCTGACTTTTATAGACAACATCGAAGATATTTAACGTTAAGATAACGCTGTGCGTTGGTTATTGGGTTAATGGGTTATTTTGTTATTGGTTGATAGAGAAGTCAGTTCGAGTGCTTGGAGAGGTATTGGGTGGGGCGTATCGAGAACAGTTCAAATTTAGTAGATTGTTGCTATGAAGGCTCCTGGCCTTTAGCTCTTGGCAACTATGATCTATGATTCATTGACTATTAACAACACAGCAGGTGCCTTCGGCCGATAGCTCCCGAAGTTTCGGGACGGGACTCATTTACACATCTGCATATTTACTCATTTGTTAATGCCCTGAAGAAGCATTGTCTTTCTTTAAATATTGAACCCCGTAAGGGTTCCTATTAACCCAATAACTAAATAACCCATTAACTTTTTACCAAAAAAATCTTAGTTTCGCTTTTTTAAACCTAAATATCGCTACATGAAAAAATTACTGTTGATGTTGGCTACCTTCTCAG
>JAZKGH010000299.1:0-18254 GCA_040386055.1 Bacteroidota bacterium | reverse complement strand
AGTATGGCCGTCAACCTGAGTTCCTTTAACGGCAAAAAACAACGAACCTTCACCCACATTACGAGAATCGTAAGTGAGGTGTAAAATGGTTAACCGCGTATCACCGATTACCTGTTTTACTGAAGTGTTTTGTATAAGTGCAGCAACCGTTTTCACTATCCTAATATTAAATTGATGGTACTTCCTTTAACTATTTGCGATCCGGGATTCAAACTTTGTTTTTTAACACGCCCCAAACCTTCTATCTTAACCTTAAGCCCTGCATTTTCCAGCAGATACAAAGCGTCTTTTAATCCCATTCCTGTTACATCAGGGATCAAATTATTAGCGAGCATTTTTTTGTGTAGCAACTCCACATTTTTCTTTTGTACAGTAGCAGCAACCCATTCGCTTCCATTTTCTTCGATTGTATCATTATCGCGATGCGATGAAATACCCAAAGTGTTGTAAACGATTTTGATTTCATCTTTGAAACCGATGTATGCTTTTGGAATAGAGAGTGCACTATCGTTGTTGAACGCAAAGCGCAACTCGGGATGCAAGTGCGTGCTATTTGAATAAACTTTATCAGCAATTTCTTTGAACACCGGACCGGCAACTGCAGAGCCGTAATAGATCCCTTTTGATGGACCGTTTACCATCACCATACAAGTGTATTGCGGATTCTCGGCAGGGAAATATCCGCAGAACGAAGAGCGGTATAATTTCTGAGCGTAACCTCTGCGACCATCTGCCACCAATGCCGTTCCTGTTTTACCGGCAACAGTGTAATTCGGGTTACGTAAGTTGCTTCCTGTTCCATGCAATACCACACCTTCCATCATGGTACGTAAGTTTGCCAGGGTACTTGGTTTGCAAACTTGTTCCACCATTGTTTCGGTTTTGAATGCACGAATGGTCCGTCCGGTCTTTTGAATTTCCTTTACAAAAATAGGTTTGATCATTTTGCCGTTGTTGGCAATGGCATTGTATAATGTGGCAACTTGCAACGGTGTTACTTTCACCTCATAACCAATACTGCTCCATGGCAAGGTGGTTCCCGACCATCCTTTATCATCCGGACTTTTAATCATTGGTTTTCCTTCTCCGGTAATTTGCAAGCCAATAGGTTTGGTCAATTTAAGTTTAACAAGATGATCGTAAAACTGACGGGGATTGTTTTTATAAGCTTCATAAACGGCTTTTGATATGGCCACATTCGAGGAGTGTTCAAATGCTTGCTGGAAGTTGACAATACCATGTCCACCCGGTTCAGAATCATACATCACAGCGGTAGAGGTAAATCTTTTCTGACCCCCTTCTGTATCATATGTATCGGTCATTTTTGCTTTACCATCCTCAAGCAATGAAAGCATGGAAGCCAGTTTAAAGGTAGATCCCGGTTCTAAACTTTCACCAACTGCATAATTATATTGTTCTGTATAAACACCTTCTGAAATCCGGGTGAGATTGGCAATAGCTTTAATTTCCCCGGTTTTCACTTCCATTAAAATGGCTGTTCCCCATTGTGCATCATTCTTTATAAGTGTACTTAACAATGCATGTTCGGCCACATCCTGAATATTTACATCAATGGTGGTGACAATATCTTTTCCGTTTTGTGCTTCGATCTGTCCCTCATCATTAATCGGAATCCAGGTTCCTCCTGCAATACGTTGCATTACACGTTTACCCGGACGACCTGAAAGTTCTTTATCAAAGGCTCCTTCAATACCAACCGGAGCAATACCCTTTACACTATAGCCGATGGTACGTTCTGCTAATATATCAAATGGTTTTTCCCTCCGGTTCTTCTCTTCAACATTCAATCCGCCTTTGTATTTTCCAATACGGAAAATAGGGAAGGTGATAACTTGTCGCATTTCCAGATAACTCACTTTGCGTTTTAATAAATAATAACGGTCTTTCCGTTTGCGCACTCCGGTTAAAATCCTTTTGTATTCAGCTTTGCTTCTATCGTCAAACAAGTCTGATAAATAATAGGCCAGTGAATCAATATTGTTTTCAAATACCTCGTCATCTTTAAATCCGGGAGCTTTACCATCAATGCGCAAATCGTAGATGGGAAGAGAAGTTGCAAGCAAACTGTAATCACTTGCAAAAATATTTCCACGCGCAGGCTCTACGGTTTGAATAGTGGTACCAATACTTTCTGCCATATCCAACCAATGCTTTTTTTCAATATGTTGGATTTTTACCAGGTAGGCCACAATAGCCAAAGCGAACACACACATACCTCCGTATGCAATGTACGTTCTGATCATAATGACTTTTCTGATATTAGTTGCCACTGGTTTGGGTTATTTTAAAAGGAGGTGTTGTTAATTCTTTAATGCCGAGTGTATCAAGTTTGGCTGCAACAGTTGATTGTTTACTTTCACTCATCAACTCACTCAAAATACTGATGTACTCGGAACGCAATTCTTTGATTTCACGATTCAGCGTATCCGTTCTGCGAATGACTTTTTCAACGTTGTGCGCATTCCAGATATGAATTAACAGCAGCAACACAATAAACAATGCGAAAGGAATTTGATTCAACATTCCTTCTCTCGAAATATTGAAATCAAAGTCTGCCACCTTCTGCATGGTATTGGTCAATCGCGAAGTTTCCTTCGGACTTTCCTCAACCACTTCTTCAGGTTCGTTCTCAATGATTATTTTGTTCGCCATTTTTTTGCTTTTAGTCGTTAGCTTTTTTTATAATTCACAATTCGTAATTCCGAATTCTCAATTTCTTTCTGCTATTCTCAACTTTGCACTTCTCGATCTGGGGTTTAGTTCCAGCTCGTGTTCACTTGCCGTTATTGCTTTTTTACTGATGGGTGTGAACGGACGATTGATGTTTCCATAAAAGTCTTTTTCTACATCACCATTAAAATTGCCTGTATTTATAAAGTTTTTCACGAGGCGGTCTTCCAGTGAATGGTAACTCATGATGACTAGTCTGCCTTTAGGAGCCATAATGTCGAGCGTACCTAGCAGCATATTTTTAAGTACTTCCAGTTCACGGTTTACTTCTATGCGCAATGCTTGAAATACCTGCGACCAGAATTTGTAATCCTTAAATTTTGGTGCGAAGGAGTTAAGGGCTTTTTTCAACTCGCCAACGGTAGTGATGGTTTGCTGACCTCTACGCTCAACCAACACTTTGGCAATTTTGCGGGAGTTGGTTAACTCACCGTATTGGTAAAAGATATCTGCAAGTTGTTGTTCGGTATAATTAGCAATGATGTATGCTGCATCAATACTGTATGATTTATCCATGCGCATATCCAGAACAGCCTCATCAAACCGGTAAGAAAACCCTCTTTCATCGGTATCAAATTGATACGAGGAAACACCTAAATCAGCTAGCAATCCATTTACAGGAGCTAACCCCTGAAACTGCAAGTGATTTTTGATGAACTCGAAATTCTGGTCGATGAATACAAAACGCTCATCTGCTTGAGGTAAATTTTGCTGTGCATCGGTGTCCTGATCAAATGCAATCAGTCGTCCTTTTTTGTTCAGCTTTGCTAATATTTCTTTTGAATGCCCGCCACCACCAAATGTTACGTCTACATATTTTCCATCCGGCTGAATATTCAGTCCTTCCAGGCATTCATGTAACATAACGGGTATGTGGTATTTGCTCATTTTTAGCTTTTGGCAGTTGGCTTTTGGCCATTGGCTACCTTGGTTGTTTATTGTTAGTTTATAGTCTTTTATTCCATCAAATGCCGCCAAGGGCTAACGGCTAACAGCTGCTCTACTCGCTCGGCTTCTTCGACATCACTTCTTCCGCCAATGCACTAAAATCTGCAGGCTCTTCGCTCAACATTTTTTCGTAAGCGGCTTTACCCCATATCTCTATTTTGTTGCCATAGGCCAGCAGCATTACTTCATTTCCAATACCGGCATATTCCAGCAACGATTTTGGAAGATTTACTCGAGAACTTGTATCCATCTCCAACTGACTGGCTCCACGTAGAAAGTAGCGTTTGAATTCACGTTCCTTTTTGATATAATCACTTAGCTTATTGATTTCGGTAGCGATAATTTCCCACTCATTCGATGGGTAGAGTACGCAGCATTTTTCAAATCCACGGTTGATGAAAAAGGAATCCTTGGCAGCTTTGGGTAGCTGTTTTTTCAAGGCAGCAGGTATAATTAACCTCCCCTTGGCATCCAGTTTACATTCATATTCTCCGTGTAGTTGCGACACTCTTTTTAGCTATTGATGGCGTAAAAGTAAAAACAAAAACCCACTTTTCTCCACTTTCCCCCACTTTGTGGAAAAGTTGTGTTTTTCTTGATGCTTTTGGGTGCGCTTTTTTTGAGTCAGTTTCCAGCGTTTACTAGAGGTTCATACAATTTGAGGAAAGGTGGGGCGCGCAAGAGGAATGCTGCGGGTGGGATTTAAAAATTCTGTTTAGATTTGAGCTACATGGCAACACAACAAAACCCTAAAAGACGTTCATTTAATTGGGAGGAAATCACACTTTTGTTGTTTTTCATTTCACTACCCTTTTTGTACAACGACAATGGTGTTGATCCATCGCTTATTCCAAGACAAATAGGAGTTGCTGTACTGATATGCATATTAGGTTGCTGGTTGTTTTGGCAACAACAGAAGGAGGTAATAACAATCACACTCATCCCAATAGCACTTACATTGATGGTATTAGTGTATGCTGTTTCTTGCTTGCAGGCTATCAATACAATTGAGTCTCTTTATATAGTACTCAAAATAGGTTTGTTTGCATGTGTTGGTTGGGTAATGTATGTATTGACTAAGCGTAATATACTTACCCTGCGTTTACTATCACTCATGGTTTCTTTTGCCGGAATGATAACAACAATGCTTGCCATTGGAAATATGATGATGCTCGAAAATAGAGGTGTCCGCATTTTTGATGCGGACAATATGTATAAAGTCAATGCCACGTTCGGTCATAAGAATCTACTTTCATCTTTTCTCTTTTTGTGCTTACCAATGCTGGTTGTTCAGTTTGCCATCACTACAAAATATCTCTGGAAAATAATCTTAGGTATTGCGGGAATTGCTGCTATTGGGGTATTGCTTTTATTACAAACCAGAGCCGTTATACTCGCGTTGATCATTTGTGGAATTGCCGTTTTAGTGTTGCTTGTTTCGGGGTTCTCAAATCACCTGACACGCTTGCAAAAACGAATAAGTGTGGTGCTGATTCTTAGTGGGTTCATTTGTTCTGTTTGTTTCTTTTACGCGTACCGTGAAAAGCTAACATTGCTTACTCGAACGGAGTCGTTTAAAGAGCGCAAAAATTTATGGGACAATACCTGGCAAATGATCTCGGAACATCCCATAACTGGTGTGGGTGCTGCGAATTGGCAAATTCATATGCCAAAGTATGGGATGCAAAAATTTTATGAAGTGAATTATACCATTAGTGAAGGACTCACCAATTTCCAACGACCGCACAATGACTTTTTATGGGTGTGGGCAGAAACAGGAATAGTTGGGTTTCTTTTATACGTTTTCATTTTCACTGCGACATTGGTGTATACCTACAAATTATTGAAACAGGAGGAGAAGCTTTTCCTTAAAATCGGATATGCTATGTTGTTTCTTCAAGTGCTTGGGTTCATTGTCATCTCGGCAGTAGATTTTCCATTGGAGCGCATAGAACATCCAACTTTGATGTTAATGACAATTGGATTTATTGCAGCCAATCATGATGCTATACAAAAATGGAAGGGTTTACGACTTAAACGTTGGGTATGGTTGGTTGTAGCAGGGATTGCTTTGTTATCCTTAAACGTATGCACACAGAGATGGAGGAGTGAATTGCAATTGCGCAAAATGTATAAGGCACATGCAGCAGGAAACTGGCAAAAATTAACAGTGGAGGGTACTAAAGCGCAAACGTCATATTTCAATATGGACTATTATTCAATACCCATTCAATGGTACGTGGGCGTTGGATATTTTATGCAAGATAATTTAGTGGCGGCTAAACAGAGTTTTGAAGTGGCCTATCAGTTGCATCCTTTTCAAGTACATGTTCTTAATAATTATGGGACGTGTTACGAGAAAGAAGGAAATCATGGAAAGGCAATTGAATTACTGGAAGAATCACATCGATTGTCACCCACTTTTTCTGATGGCATTATCAACCTCAGTGGGGCCTATTTTAATGCCGGAAGATATGACGATGCTTATCGAACTATTACACAATTTAAGTATGATGAGCAAAACGATCGTTTTAAAACGTTTGCCCTCGCTATTATTAAGGTTAAACTGGAAAAGGTGATTGTTGCCGAAAAAATAACACCCTTTGCAACGTATTTGAAGAGAATAGTGTCTAATGATCAGTTTATTTTAAAGGCATATCAACTAGCTCAAGGAGAGGGAGAAATGCTTCTGGAATGGCTGCGAAAACAGCAATACTGAATCCTAAATTAAATACGTATTAAAGAGAATAACTGCTACATTTGTGTAAACCCTAACTTATTATGAAACAAATTATTACAACGTTCCTGTTGATGGTGAGTGCAGTATTTGCAGCTCAAAGCCAATCTCTGGTTTCCATTACACCTGCTTCGGGTGCAGTGGGTACTACGGTAAGTGTTACCATTACAGGTAACCGAACGACTTTTTCCAGCGGCACAAATTTTGCCTTGTCAATGGGAACGAATGTGATACCACTTTCCGATGTGGTTGTGCAAAGTGCAACCACGGCTAAAGCAAAAGTGGTCATTCCAGCAAATGCGGCTTCCGGATCCTATACACTCCTTGCCACGGTAGGACTTGGAATACCGTTGCAATTGTCCAATGCATTTACGGTTACAGGTGGAGCCCCTGTTGCAGGATTGGTATCGATTAGTCCCAATACAGGCAATAGAGGACAGATTTTGCCGGTTACCATTACAGGAGTCAATACAACCTTTACCCAATCCAGTAACATAACTGTAACACTTACCAGTTTGAGTGGAGGAACTCCAATTGTAACACCGTTGGCATTTGCTCAAACCAATACAACTTTGAGAACGGGTATAATGATTCCGTCAGATGCAACTACAGGGATATATACTTTGATAGTAACAACATCAAATGATGGCACACTGATTCTTCCTAATGCCTTTACAGTTGCGGGAGGTACAGGTAATACTCCGGAACTGACAAGTGTAGCACCTTCTACAGCCAAACGAGGCCAAACATTAAATGTCACCATAACCGGTTCTAATACTAATTTTACACAAGGTTCAGATTTAACAGTTTCATTATGCAGTGCGGGTTCACCTCTCACTGCCAACTTTGCCTTTGCGAATTCAAATACTTCTGTTACCGCTAATTTTACAATTCCAACCAATCAAACCTTAGGGCTTCATGATTTGTATGTAGTTTCAACCGTGGATGGATTGTTGTCGTTACCGGCTTCATTTAACATTACTTCAGGTGGAGGTTCAGGTACTCCGGAAATTGTATCTGTAGATCCTCCCTTTGGAAATCAGGGACAAACACTGAATGTTACCATCACAGGTGCAAATACGCATTTCACACAAGGATCAAATTCTTTGGCTATTTACAATAATAATGATGGTGTGGAAGCAACTTCATATACCGTCATCAGTGATACTCAAGTATCCGGAACATTTACTATTCCTTCATCATGGCCAAATGGATTATATACAGTTGGTGTAATGACGGATGTTGATGGTATAATGGAATTACCATCTTCTTTCTCAATTGTGAGTGTAGGTATAAAAGAACTTTCAAGCACTGACCGTGCATTAAAGGTGTATCCTAATCCGGTAACCACACAATTAACATTTGAATCAGTAAATGAAGTGACCAATGTAACCATAATAGATGTGGCCGGGAAGTCATTTGCAGTGAGCAGAGAAGCTTTGTTACATCCTAATTCTCAAACCTATTCGTTAGACTTTAATGAAATAGGACTCAGAAAGGGAATTTACTTTTTACGGGTCGAAACCGATCAAGGTACATTGCATCAGAAATTTATAGCTGAATAAACATCAAAGCCTCCGACATCCGGGGGCTTTTTTTTGCGGTGTTTACAATCAACCTTTTGCTTACTTTTGCTGACTACCTTAAAACAAGATGTCGATAGTTGTAGAGAAGCTTACTAAGTTATATGGTGCCCAAAAGGCATTGAACGAAATTTCATTTGAAGTAAAACCCGGTGATGTACTTGGGTTTCTGGGGCCGAATGGTGCCGGTAAATCCACCACCATGAAAATTCTTACCTGTTACATTCCGCAAACCAGTGGAACGGCTACTATATGTGGTTTTGATGTAATTAAGAACCCTATTGAAGTAAGACGGCAAATAGGGTACCTCCCCGAACTCAATCCATTGTATACCGATATGTTTGTGAAAGAGTACCTGCTGTTTTCGGCAGAGGTGCAGGGTTTAGGAAAACTGGCCAATTCGCGGGTAGAAGAAATGATTGAACGGGTAGGTCTAACGGTAGAACGCAAAAAGAAAATAGGCCAGCTTTCCAAAGGTTACAAACAACGTGTAGGGTTGGCGCAGGCGATGTTACACAATCCTAAAGTACTTATTCTGGATGAACCAACCTCCGGCCTAGATCCTAATCAAGTAGGAGAGATGCGTGATCTGATCAAAGAGATCGGAAAGGATAAAACGGTATTGCTATCCACACATATTATGCAGGAAGTGGAAGCCATGTGTAATCGTGTTGTGATTATTAATAAAGGAAAGATTGTGGCGAATGATAAGATTGAAAAATTGCAACAACATCTTTCTGCCGATATCTTAGTTACGGTTGAGTTTAAAAACGAAATTAAGGACGGCTTGATTAAAAATATTGAAGGGGTGATTGATGTTAAGCAAAAGGGAAAACGGTACTCCATTAGAAGCAAACAAGATATTCGCGAACAATTATCTCAATTAGCATCGTCTCAAAATTGGATATTATTATCGATGCAGGTTGAAGAAGAAAGTTTAGAAAATGTATTCCAACAATTAACTCGTTAACATGTACTCTATTCTCAAAAAAGAAATACGAAGTTTTCTAAGTTCACTCATCGCCTATGTGGTGATGATTGTGTTTTTGGTGGCTATAGGTTTATTCATGTGGGTTCTTCCCGAATACAATGTATTTGATATGGGTTATGCCAATATGGATACCTTGTTCAGCATGGCTCCTATGGTATTTATTTTTCTCATTTCTTCCATTACTATGCGTTCGTTTAGTGAGGAGAAAAAAAGTGGAACAATCGAAATTATTACAACCAAACCACTCAGTGATATGCAGATCATTTTGGGTAAATATTTTGCCGGTGTGGTATTGGTTATTTTCTCCATACTCCCTACACTTATCTATTTTTATACTATTTATCAATTGGGTGCTACCAAAGGAAACATGGACATTGGCGCAACATGGGGCTCTTATTTAGGATTGCTGTTGCTGGCCTCGTGTTTTGTAGCCATCGGTATTTTTTCATCCGCTATTACGGATAACCAGATTGTATCCTTTATTGTATCTATGTTTTTATGCTATAGTTTTTACAGCATATTCGATTTGCTCGCCAACTTTAATTTACTGGGAAGTTATGATAGTGTAGTTGCTGCGTTGGGTATCAATGCGCATTATCTTTCCATCAGCAGGGGAGTTATTGACTCACGCGATCTTGTTTATTTTTTGAGTTTTATCACCGCCTTTATCTGGGGAACTAAAACCGTTTTTAGCGCACGCAAGTGGTAAACAGCAGTATGAAAAAGAGAAGTTTAAAAATACAATCGATAACGGAACTATTGCTGGTACTGGCTTTACTGGTGCTGGTCAATCTCATCTTTTCAGGAATATTTTTCAGGTTTGATCTAACCAAAGAAAAACGATACTCCCTTTCAACAGCAAGTAAAAATCTTGCCGGTAAAGTAGATGATATACTTTTTGTGAAAGTCTATCTTGAAGGAGATTTCCCTTCAGGATTTAAACGTTTAAGCAAATCCTGTAAAGAAATGCTGGACGAGTTCAGGGTATATTCTAACGGAAATCTTCAATACGAATTTATCGATCCGTTTGCCGAAGCCGATACGGAAAAAACGAATGATATTGTAGAAGAGCTTTCATCTAAAGGATTACAACCCACCAGTGTGCAGATCAAAAAGGATGATGAGCTTTCGCAAAAAATTATTGTTCCCGGGGCTGTGTTTTATTACAAAGGACGTGAGTTTTCGATGAACCTGTTAAAAGGACAATTTGGAGCCAATCCTGAAGATGTTATCAATAGTTCCATTGAATTGCTGGAGTATGAAATAGCCAATGTATTACGCAAAGCAACCGAAAAGAGTGGAAAGAAGATTGCTTTTCTCGAAGATCATGGTGAATTGGAAAGATGGGATGTTGCCGATGCACAAAAAGAACTGGAGCAGTATTACGAAGTAAAACGTATTCCGATTTCGCAAATTCCTCCGCAAACCTTAAATGAATATGCAGGTATTGTGATTGCGAAACCGACATTACCTTTTTCGGAGTTTGATAAATTCAAACTGGATCAATATGTTATGAATGGAGGTAAGATTTTGTGGCTCATTGATTCACAAATTGCCGACATGGACAGCCTCAATAGCGAACCCTATTTTATGTCGGCAGGATATGATTTGAAATTAGATGATTTATTATTCCGTTTCGGAGTGCGTATTAACGCAAACCTGGTACAGGATATTCAATGTGAAGCCATTCCTATTTTGAGTAGTGTGAAAAATGGTACCCCCCAGCAAAAGTTATTGCCGTGGATATTCTTTCCCGTAGCAGCACCTATGGATAATCATGCTATCGTGAAAAACATTGATCATGTATGGTTTCAGTTTGCGAATACAATTGATACTACAGCCAGTCAAAAAATCAAAAAAACAGTATTGTTGCGGGCATCACCTTATTCAAGAGCGGTACCATCACCGGCACGTGTTGATCTGAATATGGCACGTATCAATCCTGATCCTGCTTTGTTTACCAAGGGAGGAGCTCCACTTGCCGTGTTGTTAGAGGGAGAGTTCAATTCTGTTTTCCAATACCGGATGGGTGCTTCTACAGATCCTTCATTACCGTATAAAGACAAAATTGCTCATAATAAAATGATTGTAGTTTCGGATGGAGATGTGATTCGCAACCAGCGTAAAAAATCAACGGGTGAAATTTTTCCGTTGGGTTATGATCGCTATACCAATCAGCAATTTGGTAACAAACGTTTTGTACTTAATTGTATTGATTACTTATGTGATGATTCCGGATTAATTGAAGTGCGCGGCAAAGAAATCACCCTTCGTTTGCTGAACAAGGCAAAAGTAAAAAAGGAAAAATTGCAATGGCAGATTGTAAATATGACAATACCAATTGCATTGGTGCTTGTATTTGGATTTATAAATGGATTGATACGTAAACGTAAATACGCTTCTTAAAAATTATGAACAAGAATCTTAAAATATTATTGGTGTTGGTAGCTGTAACAGCCGCTGTTTATTTTGTGTATGTACGTAAACCCTGGAGTACGCTCCAGCCTGAATTGAAAGATTTTGCTATCAAAGATACGGCTGCCGTAACCAAATTTTTTCTTGCTGATAAAAGAGGTCATTCCGTTACAGTGGCTAAAAATGAACAAGGTGTTTGGATGGTAGATGATACATACAAAGCGGATGTTACCAAAGTTAATCTGCTCTTAGCTACCATGCATGATGTCACTATTCGCAATCCTATTTCGGAGAAACAGTTTAATTCAGTTATTGCCACATTGGCAACCGAAGGTATCAAAGCAGAATTTTACAGCGGAGATAAAAATATTAAAACGATTTATGTTGGTCCGGGATCAGCTGATCAGGCTGGAACGTTTATGATGGTTGAGGGGTCATCAGCTCCTTTTGTTATGCATATTGACGGGTTTGTCGGATACTTAACACCACGTTTTTACACGTTACAAATTAAATGGAAAAGCAAAGAAGTATTTAATGCTGCAGAGCAGGATATTGCAAAGGTTTCAGTAACCTATCTGCAACAGCCTGAGCAATCATTCGAGGTAATCAATGGTGCCAATATGGAAGTAAAAGATTTATTGCATCAAGCTACCGTTACAACGGATCCGCAATTTGTACGGTATTACTTAGCCAGCTTCAGTAACCTGTTTTTTGAAGGATATGATGAAGAGTTAAGCGGACATTCAGCTGACTCGATTCATCAGACCAAACCATACTGCATTATTGAGCTCACTAAAAAGAACAACGAAAAAACAAAAGTGCAACTACACTACAAAGCAGTGGGTGATCATACCAAAATTTTATATGGTGAGGATGGTAAATTACTGCCATATGATACAGAGAAGTTCTATGGGTTTATTAACGAAGAAAAAGACGTGGTATATGTGCAGGAATATAATTTTGGTAAGGTGCTGAAAAAACTTTCTGACTTTACGGATAAAAAGTCAATATTACCTTAATCAACTTCTTTGGCATCAAGCCAAATAAATTCTCCATTCTGAAACACGAATACGTCATTGTCGAGTTCCACATGGTCACCGTTTTTCAGGTTCTTCATGAATACATCATTGTTGGAAGTATGAATGCTTCCCTTGGTATAATAAGCTAACTGAAGATACTGTTGATTAATGCCACGTTTGGTTCCACATAAAATAATGTGAATGGGTTTCTTAATGCGCTTCAACAATTTGATATCACGGATATCGCTATCGTCAGCCAGCAGCACAATATCTCCATAATCCCTACGTTCGGTCATTGCTCTCATCACGGCTTCAATATCATTTTCCGGATCATCGCCACCTTCACCCATTTTGCGTACCTCTTCAATATCCTTTTTAAATTTCTTAAAATCCTTGGCATCGAAAGTATGAACGCCACCGGTATTGCCGATTAGTTTTTTGTTATCGGCAATATTGTCCCCGTCATTAAACAATGCATAATATCTAATCTTTTCCGATTCAAAATTCATTTTGTACCATACCAGCAATTGCCCCACGTAAGGGAACATGCTACCCGTCATGTCAACCACCAACAGTACTTTCTTCCATTTATCATTGCGCTTAAATACATTGAATACTGTTGAGTCTTTTACCTTGTATTCACCAGTCAAAAATTTGTCGAACTTGAGTGTTGTTTCCTTGGTGGGCGATTCATAAGTGACAAATCCCTTTTTATCAAAGTGGGAATAAGTACCTACCAATTCTCCTTTATCAAAATTAGCTTCGGTTTGAATGAAGCCGTTCTGATCGTAACAGCGCTCGTATCCTTGTTTTTTGCCTCCGCGGTACATTTCTTCACATTTGGTGCTGCAGTTTGGATGAAATGTTACACCCGGCCCATCCAAAGCACCTTTAACATATGTATTTGAAAACTCAATACAATCCTGAGCATCATAATAGCGGATTTCAAGACCTTCCTTTTCATTGTTTTCATAAAACACCTCATACTTCAAATCGCCATTTGACCAGAAATAGCGCCAGAATCCCTGCTTCATTCCATTGGTCATAGTGAGGTTTATGGTGTCACCATCCGTAACTTCAAAAGTTTGCGAAAGGGCTGAGGGAATACCTATTATCAGGAGAACCCAAAGTACAGAAAATTGTTTGCGTGACATCAACATATGGTGCGCCAAATATAATGTCATATAGGGTAAAGACGAAATTCGACAATTTTAATTTCCACAAGATTGTGTGTGTTCTCTGAAGTTTAAGATTACACCTAAGTGTCAAGCCAATAGTTGGTATCGGACAATTCATAACTAAAGCAGGAATACGGTTCTGAAAATCAGAATGACTTTTTTATGTATTTTAGCTGCCACTTATGATTAAGTATAATACGCACGATTGGTTCAAGCTCATTTTTCAGTTTCACAAAAGTGATACCTTCAGAAGACTTCTGCCCGCTATGCTTTTGGTTGGATTGTATGCAACAGCGGTAGCGATTATTGAAATTGAAATTTGGCAGTTACGCTATAAATCCACCACGTCTCTGCACGCACTGCTGGGGATGGTAATCTCATTGTTGTTAGTTTTTCGCACGAACACGGCTTATGAGCGCTGGTGGGAGGGACGAAAGTTATGGGGAAACCTTGTGAACAGCAGTCGGAACCTTGCTATGAAACTTAATGCAATGCTTAGCTCAGATGATATTGCTGCGCGGAAAGAATTGCTGCGATTGATTTCACTGTATCCTGAAGTATTAAAATTGCATTTGCGTGACGGTAAACATGAAGCATACAGTCATGGTATCCATCAGCCTAATGCAGTAGCATCCAACATTCTGAAATACATTAACGGGTTATACATGCAACAAAAAATAACCGGAGACCAACTTATCATTATAAATACAGAACTAACCACGATGGCTGATGTATGCGGATCCTGCGAGCGCATCCGAAAAACCCCCATTCCTTATTCATACAGTATGTTTTTGAAGAAATTCATCTTTGTGTATGTGATGACCATTCCTTTCGGATTTATTAAGGAATTTGGTTATTTCATTATCCCGGCTGTCACTTTTGTCTTTTATGTATTGGTAAGTCTCGAAATCATTGCAGAAGAGATTGAAGACCCCTTTGGTGAGGATGCCAATGATTTACCAACGGATGAATTCGCACAGAATATTTCCAACAATACAGCAGAAATTTTGAGATGAGCTCATGATGTTTGAAGTACAATTTCAATAATCAGATACTCATCAACCAATTACTCTATTAACTTAATTAACATTCTTCGTGCTCTTTCTTCACTTAATCATTCGTGTACAAAAAAAGAAAGATTTAAAACAACCCGGAAATATTTCCAAACTCATCCACATCAATGCTTTCGGCTGCAGGATTGTTAGGCAATCCCGGCATACGCATAATTTCACCGGCCATTGGGATGATAAAACCTGCACCGGCAGCCAATTCAATTTCACGAATGATGAGTGTAAAACCTTGTGGTCTGTTAATTTTTTTAGGGTCATCTGAAAAGGAATATTGTGTTTTGGCCATGCATACAGCAAGGTTGGCGTATCCTAATTTCTCTATCCTTTTGATATCATGGAGAGCTTTCAGTTGATATTCAACCTCTGCCGCTCCATATATGTTTTTGGCTATGGCTTCTATTTTTTGTTTGATTGTCCAGTTCAATTCATAAACATGGTGCATAGGAGTCACTTCTGTTTCATCAATGATTATCTTTGCTTTTGTTGCCAGATCCAAGGCTCCTTCTCCTCCTTTAGCCCATACTTCTGATAATGAAACAGCGATATTTTTCTCTTTGAAAAGAGCAAGTAAAGCATCAATCTCTGTCTGAGTATCGGTAGGAAACCTGTTAATCGCAACCAAGGCTTTCAACCCGAAGGAAGCCACATTTTCCAGGTGCTTTTCCAGATTGGCAAAACCGTTTTTCATCGCTTCAATATTCTCAAGCTTCAGGTCATCTTTTGCTACCCCTCCATGAGATTTCAAAGCCCTTATAGTTGCTACCAATACTACCAAGCGTGGTTGTATCCCTCCCATTCGGCATTTGATATCCAGAAATTTTTCGCCTCCTAAGTCAAAAGCAAATCCGGCTTCCGTTACTACGTAATCAGAAAGACTCATGGCTGTTTTGGTTGCAATCAACGTATTTGTTCCTTGAGCGATATTGGCAAAAGGGCCACCGTGTATGATGGCAGGATTACCTTCCAGTGTTTGCACCAAATTAGGCAATATGGCATCCTTTAATAAAGCCGCCATTGCACCATTTGCTTTAAGATCCTTAGCAAAAACAGGCTGACCATCTTCCGTTTTTCCAATATAAATATTTCCCAGACGTTCTTTCAGGTCGGATAAATTCTTGGATAAACAGAGTATAGCCATTACTTCAGAAGCTACTGTGATATCAAACCCTGTTTCACGCGGATAACCATTTCCTTTTCCTCCAAGTGCAACAATAACCTTGCGCAGGGCACGATCATTCATATCCATTACCCGTTTCCATACTACGCTGGCAGGATCAATTTTAACCAACGGATCTTTTGCCTGAATCGCATTATCAATTAATGCAGATAAGAGATTATGTGCTTTCTCTACTGCCGAAAAATCACCGGTAAAGTGGAGATTGATATCTTCCATAGGAACTACCTGCGAGTATCCACCACCGGTAGCTCCGCCCTTCATTCCGAATACCGGACCTAAGGAAGGCTCACGCAATACCACAGTTGATTTCAATCCGATTTTATTCAATCCTTCATTGAGGCCGACAGATGTGGTTGTTTTTCCCTCTCCCGCGGGAGTGGGTGTAATGGCTGAAACCAAGATTAACTTACAGTTTTTAACTTTTGCTTCATCAATGTAAGTAAGCGGGAGTTTTGCCTTGTATTTTCCATAAGGAATAAGATCATCTGTTGCAATACCCAGTTTGGTTGCTATCTGATGAATAGGTTGTAAGGTTGCCTTTTGCGCAATTTCGATATCTGATGCCATAGTAACACGAATGTACTTTTTTTTGGGAAAGTACCATAGCTGCCGCCAAAGCCTATAGTTGCCGCTAACGACCTAATAATAAATATATTATCATATTCGTGAGTGATATGAATCATGCTCTTGTGGATGATATGACGTTGTCTATCGTGAATTAAAGGTTATCATTGTGTAACGAAACTATTTGGTACATGTCAAAAATTAAATTCAACAACAGCAACCCCGAATTTTTCAATACACTTAAAGGACGGGTAAATGCTTACTTTGAGGATAAAAGTATAAAGGAAACAGGAAACTATAAGCTCTACTCTAAAACCATTATTTTGTCGGTTGCTTTGGTGATGACATACCTGTGGATGGTTTTTTTTACACCGGAATCCAATTTTCTTTCTATTATGGTGCTTATTGTAATGGGGGTGAATGTGGCGGCAATCGGATTTAATGTGATGCATGATGGTGCACATGGCAGTTATTCATCCAAACAATGGGTAAATAAATTTATGGGTTTCAGCTTAAATGTGCTGGGGGGAAATGTTTACTTATGGAGCCAGAAGCACAATATCAATCATCACTCATATACCAATGTTGAAGGTTTGGATGATGATATTGATATCAAACCGTTCATACGCGTACATAGTACACAAAAGAAATACTGGTTTCACCGTTTTCAGCAATATTATAGCCTGTTTTTGTATGGGATGACATATCTATTCTGGGTATTTTCAAACGATTTCAACAAATATTTTTCCGGTAAGATTGCCGAACATACAAAGATGCGTAAGATGGATATGCCAGAGCATTTTAACTTTTGGCTATCCAAGATTTTATATGTCGGCTTATTTATTGTTTTGCCATTCTTCTTTGTTGGTGTTATTCCAACCATTGTAGGTTATTTAGTCATGGCATTTACTGCTGGCGTGGTAATTTCTGTTGTATTCCAACTGGCTCATGTAGTGCAGGAAGCAGAATTTGTTACCCCAACCAGCGATACAATGAAAATTGAAACAGAGTGGGCAAAACACCAAATCAATACTACAGTGAATTTTGCTACTAAAAGCAGAAGTATGAGCTGGTTATTGGGAGGATTGAACTTTCAGGTGGAACATCATTTATTTCCACGTATTTCTCATGTTCATTATCCTGAGATTAATAAAATTGTAAAACAAACCTGCTTAGAGTTTGGGATTATTTATAAAGAATTCCCAACGGTTTTAAGCGCTATCCGCTCACATCTCTTACATTTGAAAGCAGCAGGAGTAGCAGCATAATTATCTTGTAATATTGTATAAAAAAGGAGAACCTCATTTGGTTCTCCTTTTTTTATACCCTTTCTATAAAACGCTACTAGTTATAAGCAAACTCTTTTCGCGATTTCACATCACCGTTTCGATCCAACCGGATACTTGCAATTAAACTGGCATCATGGTCGTACTCAAATAATTCGATAGATTGTGGTTGGTTGGAATTGTTCTTATAGACTAAATATTTAACCAACTTATTAGCAACATTGTATTGATACACTGTTTTTAATTTAAGGTTGCCTTTGGCATCATACATACTGTTTTCCAGAACGCGTCCGTCAGCAGTAGATTTGACAATTGTTTTAGACACTTTTCCTTTAAAATTGTTCTCAAAAATCTCTGTAAAACTACTATCTGCTTCGTAAGTTCTGTTTTTACAGATTTTTACTGTTTTAGTATTGTCCAGTTCTCCTTTCCAATCACAATCAAATACCCAGGCATGTTTCATTTTGCCTTTATGAAAGTATCGACTTGATTTTCGACTGCCATTATCATAATACTCATATTCATAACGGAATAT
>JAZKGH010000298.1:0-1650 GCA_040386055.1 Bacteroidota bacterium | reverse complement strand
TAAGCATGAGTGTATTTGGCGTAAACGAGTTTGCTGCCCGTTTTCCAAATGCAGTATGCGGTATGATTACACTTAGCTTGTTATTTCATATCGGTAAACAAACCTTTAATACTCGTCTTGCATGGTTGTGGGTGTTGTTCATGATGGGATCCTTCACTCCTGCCCTATATTTTAAGAGCGGGATTATCGACCCTTGGTTTAACCTGTTTATTTTCGCAGCTATATGGCAATTAAGTTTGGTATCACAAAAACAAAACCGCCACGAACGCACCAAACGTTTTGTATATATCGGAATATTGTTGGGATTAGCAGTGTTAACAAAAGGTCCCGTTGCCTTGTTGATTGCCGGTTTATGTGCACTTGTTTATTTCGTACAATCAGGATTCAGTATTTATTTTAACCTAAAACAAATCGCTCTGGCAGTATTATGCATCGCAGGCATTGCCAGCCTTTGGGTAATTGTAGAAATAAGTAAAAACGGCCCGAAAGTGTTAGTTGATTTCATCACTTATCAAATCGACTTATTCCAAAATCCAGTTGCGGGTCACGGCCAACCTTGGTTTTACCATCCGGTTGTATTGTTATTAGGATGTTTCCCCGCTTCCCTTTTTGCCATTAAGGGTTTTTTAACCCGCACCCAGCATCTAAAGGAAGCGGCCCTGAAACAATGGATGAACATTTTATTCTGGGTAGTATTGATTTTGTTTTCGCTGGTCACAACCAAAATTGTTCATTACTCTTCTTTGTGTTATATGCCGCTTACGTTTATGGCAGCATTCGGTATTGATAAACTACTGCTCAATCAACATAAAATAAGCAAGTGGTTAACCTTACCTGTTCTTGGTTTTGGTTTGGTAGTAGCATCGCTATTGGCAGCATTACCACTTATTGAGCATTTTAAACACCAACTTATTCCATACATTAAAGATGATTTTGCCGTTGCGTCTCTTACAGAAAGTGCAAACTGGAGTGGTTATGAGTGGCTGATCGGATTAGCTCTTGCCGTGGTATTAATATACACATTTATCCAATTTCAAAAACAACAGGTGGCTAAAGGTATCTTCACTTTACTTATTATGTTTGCCATTACCATTCCCTTATATATGGCAATGGTAGTTCCCAAAATTGAAACCTATTCACAACGCCCGGCTATTGAATTTTACGAAAGCTTAAAGGGTAAAGATGTTTACGTAGAAAGTCTGGGACACAAAAGTTACGCGCAATATTTTTACAACAATAGCCGGCCTCAATCAAATCCATTATACCATGATATGAATTGGCTACTTACAGGTGATATTGACAAACCCGCCTATTTTGTGGTGAAGATAAATCACCTGGAGCGGTATAAAGAAAACCGCCTCACCGTTGTGCAACAGCGAGGCGGTTTTGCTCTATTGGTAAGGTATCCCAACGAAAAATAATATTCGTCTGTTACCGTTTTATGCGTCTACATCAATTTTGTAGATATCATTATATTCCGGAAATTCCTTTTCGATATCTACTTTTAAATCGATAATTTTTCCGTTGTTGATATCATAGACCCAACCATGTATTTCAGGGAATCCGTATTCAGCTTTATTCTTTTGAATGAAGGATGTTTTCATCAGGTTAATAACCTGCTCGCGTACATTTAATTCAATGAGGCGGTCG
>JAZKGH010000297.1:908-3228 GCA_040386055.1 Bacteroidota bacterium | reverse complement strand
ACAATTGTTAATACGAATAATGACAATTACCGGTAAAGTAGTAAAGGAAATTACTCAGGATGAATTTGGTCCGATTAAAATAGGAATAAATATCTCTGCTTATGGATGGGATGGAGCAGATAATTTTGGCGACAGACTGGCAAATGGAGTGTATCTCTATCAGGTTATGACGCGCATTGAAGGACAATCCATCAAGAAACTCGAAACACCTGCCGATCGATTTGTGATTCATAATACGGGAAAAATATACCTGCTCAAATAATGAAGGTATACACTTTTCTGATAAAGCTTCAGTATGCCTGGCTCAATGCCTGTTTGTCCCTTTTTCAGCAGTCGTTGTTTGGTGCCGTGAATCGCAAAGCAACAAAGATTTTGCTGGTGCGTAAGGGAAATTTGGGAGATATAATTTGTTCTTTTCCCGCATTTGAGTCTATCAAAAAGTATTTTCCGTCCGCAACCATTGATCTGCTCACAACTCATGGAACACTATCATCAATGGGAGCATCGTCAGTTATTCCCAATAGTTATTTTCACAAGGTATTTGAGTTTCGTTCATTTACCCTTAAATCTTTATGGAGTTTGTTGAGGAAACAGCAGTACGATACGGTGATTGAGCTTCCTGCCGATGTAGAAACGTTTGGGAACCAATTGAGAAATATGGTTTTTTTTCGATTGGCGGGTATTGAAATGGGAGGCGGTTGGACAGTTACAAGAACTAATTTTTTACCAAAAAAACAACTTAAGTATTTTCATTTCGACAATGAACAAGAGCGATTAAAAAAAATCTTGAATAGTTGCGGTATCCCATCTGGCGTACTTTCATATCCACCTCTTTTTACGCAGGAAGATTTAAACAACATACAAGATAGGTTTACAGGAATGTCGTCTGAAAAGATGGTAGCCATTGCTGTAGGGGCTAAACTCGATAAGAAAAAATGGCCACTCAGTTATGTAAGAGCTGTGGTAGAATATTTGCATCAACATAAGTACAGGGTTGTGGCTATTGGTGATGAAGGTGATTATCATATAGTAGAATCGCTGGCTATTCCTGCAATAGCAAACTATTGCGGGAAATTAACAGTTGCTGAAAGTGCTGCTCTATTATCGCTTTGTACGTTTACCGTTTGCAATGATTCGGGACCCATGCATTTAAGTTATGCAGTGGAAACACCTGTGTATGCAATCTTTAGCGCCCGCAATTATCCGGGGAAATGGAATCCACCTTCGGACAATAAGAATAAACTATTTGTGAATTATAATGTGCCTTGTGCCGGGTGTATGAATATCCCGTGTGACGATAATGTTTGCATGAAACAAATCACTCCTGAGCAGGTAATTCAATCTATCCACATTACTTTGCATACATGAAGGAGGCTTACTCAGTTTCACATATTTCACATGGAGTATCCGTAACGGGTGGGTATTTACATGAGCAATTTGTGTTCAATAGTGTTTGCGCTACACTAGAGAAAGAAGGAATTTCGGTGACCACACATTCTTTTCGAACCAATCGTTTTTTTAAAGGAGTTTCTCAGCTGAAAATGCTGTGGCAAGGAATGAAATATGCACAATCGGATTTGAATCTGGTCTCCAACTGGATGGCGTTGTATGCGATTGTGCGTAATCTGTTTTCTGCAAAAAAAGTGGTCATTACCTGGCATCATCATGATGAAAAAGATGTGAAAACGAACATGACGCGTTTGTACATGAAATTATTGTTCGCGATTCTTCGTTATACGTCATCCAATCGTTTGGCAATTCTTGTTGTTTCTGAATACTGGATGAAATATTTTCAGGAAAGGGTATCACCGTCAGTTAAGATTATTTACTTCCCGAATGTTTTTGATTCACCCCATTATCAATCCCTTCAACAACCTAAAACAAAAGGGCAGATTTACCTTGGACAGATAGCTTTTAAAACAGATAAACAGATTTTTGAGTTGGCCCGTCAGCTCAAGCAGCGTGGGTATTATTGCTTTTTTACAACGCTTATTGCATCGCAGGCCGGTACGTTTGAATATTATGATATTATTCAATTCGCAGATCACCCTGATTATTTGCATATGGTTGCACAATCTGAATACAGTATAGCATACACAAACCTGAATGAAGGCTGGAACAGGGTAGCGCATGAAAGTATATTGTTGGGAACGCAGGTTATTGGAACGCCTAAAGGTGGTTTAGGTGACTTGCTAAAGGAGTCAAACAGCTTACAGGCAAATACAGTGAATGAGTTTCTGGATATTATTTTGGAGCAGCAGAAGACTGTTGTGAATGCAGATTTTATTCGAAAGTATGATGTATCCAATCAATCCAACTA
>JAZKGH010000297.1:0-898 GCA_040386055.1 Bacteroidota bacterium | reverse complement strand
CACACAGAGTATTATTGATTTTTTAAAGAACTAAAGATTGATTTGAAGGCGTATATCCAATTCTTAATTCGTCATTCTCAATTTCGCAAGTTAGTTCATATGCATATACTTTGGATTAAACGTGGTATGCCAACGGTGAAACAGGCCCTTTTTTCTACTTCTGATAACAATGTAATGGTTTTGGTGAAAACGTGTCCACAGGTCAATATCTTCTCCACCCCAAACAGTGTATGATTCATTAAATGCTCCTGCAGCAAAGAAGTCTGTTTTATAGCATGCAAATAATCCGCGACTGCCATATTGATCCCAAATGCCATTCTCTTTTGAAATCACCGATGGTTTATTTTTAAACAGAAAAAAGTACATCGGAAACCATGTTTGTTTCTTATCTACATATTGATTACAACATTTCACCATATCAGGAGGGAGTGAAATATCTGCATCACAACCCAATATCAATTCATTGGAGGCCTGCGAAATGGCATGGTTAAAAGTATACGAACGGTTGAATGGAATATTTTCGCTGTTAAATACCAGCTTGCCTTTCCACTTTTCCCGAATGCGCTGTTCAAGGTTGTCAATATCATCCGAATGGCAATCGAACACTGAAAGTTCAATCAATTCGGAGTGTTGCATATGTTGCAAACTTTCGAGAAAATGATTGAGGTAATTGTCCGAACGGTTTTTAATCCCGGTGCAGATACTTATTGGCTGCAATTTTTTGAAAGGGAATATCGTTCTGTACATAAAAATGGCAATACCCAATAGGTCTGTGTATAAGGTATTCCAGGATATTTTGCGCTGAGGAGCCTTGAAAATATACCAGCCAGGATATTTATAACTATTGGGAATAAGCGATTTGATTTGTTTGTAAAGTTTCAATGTGTTTATTTGTTGG
>JAZKGH010000296.1:0-2338 GCA_040386055.1 Bacteroidota bacterium | reverse complement strand
TGCACTTTACCAAAGAGTTGATGATGCGTTTGGAAATAAAAGGAGCTGAATTTACTGAGGTTACTTTACACAATGGATTAGGAGCTTTTCGTCCGGTTGAAGTAGAGGATTTAACCAAACATAAAATGGATTCCGAGTTTTACGATATCCCCGCTGAAACCAGCAAGGTTGTAAACAGAGCATTGGATGAAAAAAAGAAAATTGTGGCGGTAGGTTCATCCGTAATGAGAGCTATTGAATCTTCAGTATCATCTACCAACCGATTGAATGTAACCAGTGGTTGGACAGATAAATTCATTTTCCCGGAGTATGATTTCCGCATTGCCAATTGTATGATCACTAACTTTCATACACCTGAATCAACTTTATTGATGATGAATGCAGCCTTTGCAGGATACGATCTGTTGATGGAAGCATACGAAGAAGCAGTGAAAAAGAAATACCGCTTCCTGACTTACGGTGATGCAATGTTGATCATCTAATTAATTTTTTGTACACGAATACACAAAAGATAAAGTAAGAGGAAAGAGCACGAGGGAAAAAGTAGGCAAAAAAGTCAAACCTTCAACTCGCAACCCTCAATAAATAACTCATTAACTTTATCAACCACTCACTCTATCAACCAATAACTGATAGTCGTTTAAAAATATATCTTTGAAGAGTTGGCTCAACAGGCCAACTCTTTTTGTATGCAGCAATACGCATTAATAGTAGCCGGAGGAAACGGAACCCGTATGAGAGCAGAAATGCCTAAGCAATTTTTACTGCTGGCAGGCAAGCCCATTTTAATGCACACACTTATGGTGTTCCATCAATTGAACTGTAAGTTGGTTGTAGTGTTACCTGAAACACAGGTTGGGTATTGGAAAATACTCTGTGAAACACATAACTTCTCTATACCACACGAAGTAGTAACAGGTGGACAATCCCGATTTCACTCAGTGCAAAATGGATTGGCAGTTATTCCCGCAAATGCATTGGTGGCCATTCATGATGGCGTAAGACCATGTATCTCTGTTAAAGTTATTGAACACACATTTGAGATAGCCTTGCAAAAAGGCAATGCAGTGGCGGCAATAGTTCCCAAAGATTCTATCAGAATAGTTGAGGAGGAAGATAATCATAGTGTTAACAGGGATTATTACAGATTGATGCAAACACCACAAACCTTCCAAAGCACTTTAATCAAGCAGGCATATGAGCAAAGCAATCATTCCAACTTTACAGATGATGCCGGTGTGCTCGAATCTGCCGGATACGTTATTCACTTAGTGGAAGGTGATTACCGGAATATTAAGATAACCACGTCTGAAGATTTGATTATTGCAGAAGTATTTCTAACGCGCTAAAACAAAAAACACCTTCCATTTCTGAAAAGCGTTCTTGTATAAGAATTTAGGGTTGTGAAATAAAGGCAGCTCGACCCCATGTTTCTTTTTCTTCATCACTCCATAATTCAGGATAGAAGATACGTTTCTGGAAACGTGGAGGCAGGTATTTCTGCCAGTTGGTTCCACCTGTTGCAGCAATATCTTCAGGATTTTTTTGAAGGTAACGTGCAGCAGATTTGTAATGCACCAAAGGCCAGTGAATATTCACATGCTCATCAAAACTACGCAGTTGGGCAATCACACCGGGATCTTGTTGATCCACTTCAGACATGGATTTATATACGGCCCATAAATTACAATCAACACATTCCAACGCAAGGCGTTTGAAACGTTCAGTATATCGGTCTTCAAATTGTGTAAGCGTCAGTGTTTTTTTTCCACTGGCTAACTCAGTCGCACCGGCTTTCCAGTAGATGTATTCATATTGTTTGTCGAAGTCATCCGTAGGTTTAATATGATTGCGGTGTTCTTTGTCGACCAGATTATAAAAATCGGTTGCACAAATTTCAACCATACGATATTGTGCCGATTGAAAACCGCTGGCAGGCAATAAACTCATCCTGAATTGCAGAAACTGCTCCTTTTCCATACCCTGCACCATGATTTCAAAGGATAAGGTAAGATTGCGGAAATAAGCATTCATGCGTTGCAAACGTGCAATAAAAAACTCTTTTGTAATAGTATCTTTCTTAGCTGAAACCTGCTCCATTTCATGAAGGGTGAGCTTAAAGTAAAGTTCCGTTATCTGATGGTAGATAATAAAAATCATCTCATCTTTAATGTCTGTACGCGGTTTTTGTAAGGAAAGTAATGTATCTACCTGTACATAGTCCCAGTAGTTCAGATAATCTGCATGCAACAAACCTTCAAGATACGATTTTAAATCCTGTCCGCTCTTTTTGTACTTCTCCTCCAATTGGCCAAGTAAGGCCAATATTTCACTATTT
>JAZKGH010000295.1:0-2314 GCA_040386055.1 Bacteroidota bacterium | reverse complement strand
CTTTGACAGAAACGTTGGATCATTTTATAGAAGCTTTGGATAGTGGATACATACCAGAAGAAAAATTAACAGAAATAAGAGGAGACTATAATAATTGTTTACATTTATTAAACGGCTACATAGCCTACCTCAAAAGAGCCAAAAATAGTTAATAAGTTAATAATACTAAGTTACTAAGTTATTTGGTTATTGAGTTAATAAAGCAAAACAACCAATAACCGAATAACTCAATAACAGATTAACCCAGTAACTGAATAACTCAATAACCCAGTAACTGAATAACTCAATAACAGATTAACCCAGTAACTGAATAACCGAATAACCAATTAACTACACACATGACACAAATTATCCAAATTCATGCTCGCCAAATTTTAGACTCACGCGGAAACCCAACCGTTGAAGTTGATGTAATTACTGAAACAGGAACATTGGGAAGAGCTGCTGTTCCATCAGGAGCATCAACCGGTGCTCACGAAGCCGTTGAGTTGCGTGACGGAGATAAGAAAGTATACTTAGGTAAAGGCGTTTTAAAAGCAGTAGAAAACGTAAATGATACCATAGCAGATAAGCTAATTGGCATGGATGTATTTGAGCAAAACGATATTGACCGCGTGATGCTTAAATTGGATGGTACCGATAATAAAGCGAAGCTTGGGGCCAATGCAATTCTTGCTGTTTCAATGGCAGTTGCTAAAGCAGCTGCAGAAGAAAGCGGAATGCCGCTGTACCGTTATGTAGGAGGTGTAAATGCAAATACATTGCCCATTCCGATGATGAATATTCTGAATGGTGGAGCGCATGCAGATAATGCAATCGACTTCCAGGAGTTTATGATTATGCCGGTGAATGCGGATAGTTTTAGTGAAGCCTTACACATGGGTACTACTGTGTTTCATACATTGAAAGGTGTATTGAAAAAGAAAGGATATTCAACCAACGTTGGAGATGAAGGAGGGTTTGCTCCGAATATTCAGTCGAATGAAGAGGCTATTGAGATTGTGTTGAAATCCATTGAAGAAGCAGGATTCAAACCGGGTAAAGATATTTATATTGCAATGGATGCGGCATGTACCGAGTTGTGGGATGAGAAAAAGAAAATGTATGTATTCCACAAATCGGATAAGAAAGAATTGACCTCATCCGAAATGGTGAGCTACTGGAAAACGTGGACTGAGAAATACCCGATCCTTTCGATTGAGGATGGTTTAGCTGAAGATGATTGGAGCGGATGGGCTGAATTGACCAAAGCTATTGGAAGCAAGGTGCAATTAGTAGGTGATGATTTGTTTGTAACCAACAGCAAACGCCTGCAAAAAGGTATTGATAAAGGAGTAGCCAATTCTATTTTGGTGAAAGTAAACCAAATTGGTTCATTAACGGAAACCATTGATGCCGTTAATCTGGCAACACGTAACTCTTATACTAATATCATGAGTCACCGTAGTGGTGAAACAGAAGATGTAACGATTGCAGATTTAGCCGTAGCATTAAATAGCGGTCAGATCAAAACCGGTTCGGCTTCACGTACCGACAGGATTGCGAAATACAATCAGTTGTTGAGAATCGAGGAGGAGTTAGGAAAAAATGCTCACTACCCGGGTAAACAATTCAAATTCTTGTAGTAATTAAACACGAAAGTGTTTAGATATTAAAAGCACGAAACGTTGAAAGATGTTTCGTGCTTTTTTTGTTTTGTCAGGCTGAGTTCATCGAAGCCAACGAATGTTCATTTCTAATCTAATGTTCACTACTTGGTCTAAGGAATATAGTTGTACAGTGACAGTGACCTATAGCCCGAACGGGTTGCAAGACAAACAGCGAACTTTCAACAGAGCTTGTTTCCTTCATAGCATTATTTATCTGTTGGTTGGCCGGGCTTCGGTGAACTCAGCCTGACATGTCTTCCTTATTAACCAACAACTTAATAACTAATAACTACACCCAAGTGTCAACCTTTGTGAACGATGCACTTTCATTGTTCAAAACCTACTAGAAGCACACTACTAAAAAAACTATATTTGACTCATGCAATTCCCCTGGAAAAAACTCATTACTAATAAATACCTTATCGCTTCGGTGGTGTTTGTGGTGTATATGATTTTTGCCGATAAGAATAACCTTATTGAGCAATATGAATTGCAGAAGCAGTACACCAAAATAAAGCGTGAACACCGTTACTACGAAGAACAAATTGTAAATGCCCGCAAGCAACAAGAGGAGCTATTCGGCAGCGATAAAAATCTTGAAAAATTTGGTCGTGAAAAGTACCTCATGAAAAAGGACAATGAGGATGTGTTCGTCATTATAAAAG
>JAZKGH010000294.1:12898-29385 GCA_040386055.1 Bacteroidota bacterium | reverse complement strand
CCTCCAACACACGTTGCATGGTAGTACGGTCAATGTTTTTAAATTCTTTAAACTCACTAAACGAGTCAATTAAACCTACGCTATGCATAATCTATATTTATTTAAAACTTATTTGAACACTTGCTTCAGCGATATCTGCGAATGGCACCTCTTTCTCAGGAGCATCCTTATATCCCTTCTTTTTATCTTTCAGCAATAATTTGATGCCTGCATCAGTCATCGAATCAAACTTGCCGAGTATTTCATTGTTACCGGTCAACTTCACCAACAGCTCGCGGCCAATATGTTGCGAATATTGACGTCTTAACTTCAACGGACGATCGGTGCCGGGAGACGAAACTTCAAACATATAAGCCTCATTTCCGTAATCCAGCTCATCCAATTTGGCATTTAGTCCTTTAGCCAATACACGGCAATCTTCAATCGTTACACCTTTGTCGCCATCAATGTATACTGAAATCTTCTTTGCCCCTTGTTTTTGCTCTACTTCTACCAGAAAAAGATGCTCGGGTAAAAGCGCTTGTGCCCACTCTGTTAATTGCGAAATGATATCCATGGTATAATGAAAGAGGGGACTTGCGGTCCCCTCTATTTTTTTCTAATTACGGATGCAAATGTACGCAATAAATTGAATAACACAAACTCTCGTCAAAATAAACCATAGGGGAAGACCTCCGGTTAGACCCGTTTTGAACCAAATTCAGTAATACGTGTACCAACAATCAGTCGGTTTGCGTTTAGGTGATTTTACCTTAATACTACTTGCATTTGGTTAATACCGCGCAGAACATATATTTGCTAACCTTAAAAACTACACATACATATCATAATGAGTCGTTACAATTTAATTAATAGCGTGTTGGGTTGGATAACCTTCGTTATTGCACTTACAACTTATACCCTTACACTTGAGCCTACAGTAAGCTTTTGGGATTGCGGAGAGTTTATTTCAGCATCGTACCGTTTACAAATTTGCCATCCTCCGGGAGCACCTTTGTTCTTGTTGATCGGACGTATATTCTCGCTGATGGCCGGCTCGGATGTAACCAAAGTGGCCTTCTGGATCAATATGGTTTCGGCTACTACGAGTGCATTATGTGTGATGTTCTACTTCTGGACCATTACCCATTTGGCTAAAAAGATCATCATGAAAGGCATTACGGGCGAAGCGGATATGCAACAAACGTTTGCTGCAATGGCAAGTGGATTGGTAGGGGCATTAGCATTAACCTGGAGTGATACATTCTGGTTCTCGGCTGTTGAGGCTGAGGTTTACGCATCATCATCATTCTTTACCGCACTTACATTCTGGTGCATTTTGAAATGGGAAAATGTGGCTCACGAAAAACATGCTGATCGGTGGTTGATATTGATTGCTTACCTGATTGGTTTGGCTATCGGTGTCCATCTCTTGAATTTGTTGGTTATTCCGGCTATTGTGTATGTATACTATTTCAAAAAATACACATTCGAACGCATTGGTTTTATCAAAGCAACTGCTGTGGCTTTAGCTGCTATTGCGGTGGTTCAGTTCGGAATCATTCCGGGTGTGCCTTCATTGATGGCCAAGTTTGATCTGTTGTTTGTAAATAGCTTCGGAATGGGCTTCAACAGTGGTGCTTATGCTACGTTGGTTTTCCTTGCAGCACTTATCGGATTTGCATTATTCTGGTCAATTAAAAACAATAAAGTGTGGGTGAACACAATCGTGTTGTGCATCACTTATATCATTATCGGATATTCTTCTTATGCGATGATCCTGATTCGTTCGGCAGCCAATCCTCCGATTGACATGAACGATCCTGAACATCCGTTTACATTAGTATCATACATCAACCGTGAACAATATGGCGAAAACCCATTGGTATACGGGCAATACTTCTATGCTAAAGTAATCGACTTTGAAAAAGGTGCGATGCAATACCGCAAAGGAGATGGTAAATACGAACAAACAGGGCCTAAAATTACCCGCGTGTACGATCCGAAAGATTGTACCATTTTACCCCGGATGTGGGCCGACAGACCTGATTATATTCAGGCTTACCGCAACTGGGAAAAAATTCCGGAAGGTAAAAAAGCAACCTTTGGTAAGAACATGGACTTCATGTTCTCATATCAATTAGGCTTTATGTACTGGAGATATTTTATGTGGAACTTTGCCGGTCGTCAAAACGATAATCAGGGCTTTGGTGGCATCACCGATGGTAACTGGTTAAGCGGCATTGATGTTATTGATGAGGCAATTGCTTTCCCGGGCCGTCTTTCAGGATTAGGTCCGCAAAGCTCGTTGCCTGAATCAATGGAAAATAAGGCGCACAACAAGTATTATTTCTTCCCGTTAATTTTAGGATTGATAGGTTTATTCTACCACTTCAAAAAGTCGAAAGAAGATGCTACTGTAATTATGACGTTGTTCTTGTTCACCGGAGCTTTCATCGTATTGTACCTGAACTTCCCGGCCCACCAGCCCCGTGAGCGTGATTATGCTTACGTAGGATCTTTCCAAACCTTCATGATCTGGATCGGGATCGGTGCATTGGCTATTATAGATTTCTTATCAAAACGCATGAATAAAATGTTGGCTACAGGTATTGCATCTGTTGCTACTTTGGGTGCTGTTCCGGCAATTATGGCTGATCAAAACTGGGATGATCATAATCGTTCAGAACGTTATACGGCTGTTGATTTTGCAAACAACTATTTAGAGTCGTGCCCTAAAAATGCTATCTTATTTACCAATGGAGATAATGATACCTATCCATTGTGGTATGCACAAAACGTTGAAGGTATTCGTTCGGATGTACGCGTGATCAATTTGAGTTTATTGAATACAGATTGGTATACGGATGGACTCAAGCGTCAGGCGTACGAATCGGCTCCTGTGCCATTCAGCATGACATCTGATAAGTATGTACAAGGTGTTCGTGATTATGTTATTTACTATCAAAACCCGCAGGTAGAAAAACAATACGGCATTAACCAGACAGATTTTTATCCGTTAAAAAACATCATTGCGTTTGTGAATGATGATAAAGATCCAATGGCTAAATTAACCTCACAAGGAGGCGAACAATACAGTTACTATCCAACCAAAAAATTCTTTGTTCCAATAAACAAAGAACAAGTATTAAAAGCAGGTGCAGTTCAACCTAAAGATGCTCCATTCATGGTTGATTCGATCAAATGGGAAATTGGTAACGCCAATTTGATGAAAGCAGATTTAGTAACGTTGGATATTGTGGCATCAACAGACTGGACACGTCCTATTTGTTTTGCTATTACAACCGGCAGCGATGTGTATTTGAATATGCAGCAGTATTTCCAGATCAATGGATTGGTATATCAATTGGTTCCGATTAAAAACGACCAACCGGCTGACGGTACAATGGGACGCATCAATAGCGATGTATTGTATGATAATTTGATGAACAAATTCAAATGGGGCGGTATGGAGAAAGATGGTATTTACTTAGATGAAACCATTTTACGTCAGACCAAAAACCTTCGCAACTTATTCTATCGCTTGGCCACTAAACTGGTGGAAGAAGGAGATAAAGAAAGAGCTTTAAAAGTATTGGATAAATGTTTAGTGGTAATGCCTGAGAAAAACGTTCCGTATGATGTATTCGTGGTACGTTTGGCAGAAGCTTATTATGGTGCAGAAGCTAATGACAAAGGAAATGCGTTGATCAGAGAAGTGGTAAAAGTATACACAGATCGTTACAACTATTTTGCATCGTTCCGCAAAGCAGGTAAAGGTGGTTCTGCACAAAACGAAATGGATGAGTGTACACAAATCCTCGGATACTGCTCACAAGTTGCAGAGTTCCATAAACAGGATGCATTGGCTAAAGAATTGAAAGCAGGCTTGGAGAAACTGGCTAAGTAGGCATTTTCAAAACATAAAATATCATCATAAAAGGTTCGCAACAGCAATGCTGCGAACCTTTTTTGTATGTTTGCACCTATGAGATACGAAGAACGCGACAGAAAACCGAAGGAGATTCCGAACTTAATATTCGGTATTCACACTGTATTGGAGGCACTTGATTCTGGGAAAGAAATCAATAAAATTATTGTACAAAAGGGACTTCAAAAAAGCGATGAAGTGGAGCAGATTTTAAAAGTGGCTCGCAATCGTCATGTTCCGGTACAACAAGTGCCGCGAGAAAACTCCTTGTTCCCTTATGGTAAAAATCACCAGGGAGTATTAGCGTTTATTTCACCTGTAACGTATTATAAATTAGAAAACATATTACCTCAGTTGTTTGAAGAAGGTAAAGTTCCATTTATTTTAGTGTTGGATAGAATTACTGATGTGCGCAATTTCGGAGCCATTGCGAGGTCGGCTTATTGCGGAGGTGTGCATGCTATTGTTGTACCCGAAACTGGTGCGGCACAAGTAACTGATGATGCTGTTAAAACATCGGCCGGAGCATTGCTCAAAATTCCGGTTTGCCGGGAAAGCAACATGAAAACGGTGATGGAACTGCTAAATCAATCAGGACTGGCAACAGTTGCTTGTACCGAAAAAGCGAACAAAGATTTACCCTTTGCTGATTTATCAGGTCCTATCGCTATCATTTTAGGTTCAGAAGAAGATGGGATCTCAAATGATATTATCAGACGTGCATCACAAATAACCAAAATACCCATGGAAATGGGTGTGGGCTCCTTAAACGTCTCGGTAGCGGCAGGTATTGCCATTTATGAGACAGTGAGACAACGTATGGTTTAACCGCAAAATGCAGAACACTGCCCCGATAGTTATCGGGGTTTCTGTTTTACGGTATACTCTTTAGGTTAAAGTCTAAACAGCATCGCCAAAATCACCCGCATTTCAGAAGTCACTAAATCAGGTCTCCAATTTGGATCTAAAGGTGTTGTAGTGTATCCCGTTTGGGATGTCACACCTCCTCGTCCTGCAAAATAAGGCACACTCGAATGTCTGTATACAACTTCCGCTCTAAACGTGATATGTTGAGTTGGCATAAAATCAATATTGGTTGAGCAATCCCATCCTTTAAATCCATCACCCGGATTGGCACTGAAAGGGAAAGCTCCTGAAGTTTGTGTGGGATTGTAAGGATTGGGCAATGGGCTTGCTTGTCCGGTGGGATACAATACAAGATATCGGCCGGGATTACTCATCATACCACCACCAACAGTCCACGCCAATTTATTTTGAGCAAACCACAGACGATGGTATGCCATTACACTTACAAAATATTGGGCAGGTCCTTTCACAGCATCATTCTCAAATCCATTTACGCCACTACCTTTTTCAAAACCGATATCTCCGGTTAGTGAGAATGCCATTTTGGATATACCCTTATTGTTTGGGTTGTTGTAGTAACGAACCAATACGCTATTGTCGGAGTGAAAGCGTTTGCGATCGGGAATACCTGCTGCATCTGCTCCGTAATAATCGTTTGTAACGAGTTTCATATTGCTATTGTTAGAAAGATATGTAATGCTTCCTCCTAAACCCGGCATGCTGTTAAACTTACCATAACTCTGCCATCCGTTGATAATCCACGGTTCAATTTTGAGGTTTTTGGTTGGAAAAATTTGAATGCGTACACCATTGAAATACCAGGGAGTATTATCGGAAGTAAAAGATGCCTGGTACTCCCAATTCTCAGCCTGATAAAAGGAGTTTAATCCAATATAAGACATGAACAATCCTGCATCCACATTGATACCGTACCATTTATTGAAATGATATCCGGTATAAGCCTCACTTAAGTAGCGGTATACATTGGCTAAGTCATATTGGCCGCGAAATGGACTGTAATCATTACGTGGTACAACAATAGAGCGCGTTCCGAATTGGGTCATGATGCGAGCACGAGTATTATTTACGTTGAAGTCTCCACCAAAATGCAACGCTGACAACTGTACTTCATTGTTACGAGCCAAAGCCGTTGAACCCACAACAGTATTATCATTCGGGTCATTAAATGAATGCGTGTAATTCACATCAATAAAAATGCTTGGAGTAAAATAGGGTAACTGTTTAAAGATAGAAGAATCCCTTCGATCATTGCCGTTTTGCCAGGTTTGATCAATACCTTCAAAGGGTATTTTCTCAAGCTCTTGTGCATGAACAGAGGAGATCAACAAAGAAAAAAGAAGACTTGCAATAGATGTTTGGAAACGATGCATCATGTGATTGGAAATTTAAATGTATAATAGGTTTATTGGTTTTATAAAGAAAGTTACATCAAGCGATAACCTATACCGCTCTCTGTAATGATATGTTCAGGTTGATTGGGATTGTCTTCTATTTTTCTGCGCAGTTGACCCACAAATACCCTCAGATATTGAGTTTCCGATTGGTACCCTACACCCCATATTTCTTTTAGAATATATTGATGCGTTAATACCTTTCCTTCATTTTTGGCAAACAGTACAAGCAGGTTATATTCTGTAGATGTAAGCTTAAGCAGTTGGTTGTTTTTCTTAACAGTACGTGCAATGGAATCCAGTTGAAGTTCACCAATAGTAGTAATGCCTGAAGGTTCCACTGTTTGCCCCCAGCGCAAGGCCGACCGTAATCGAGCAAGCAATTCGCCTGTTCGGAAAGGTTTTGTTAAATAATCCGTTGCACCATTGTCTAATGCTTTTACAATATCATCTTCGGTGTTTGTGGCTGATATAATGATGATGGGTTTATTGTACCAGTCGCGCAATTCCTGTAACAATATATGTCCACTTTTATCGGGCAATCCTAAATCAAGTAAAATAGCATCGGGGGGATGATTAGCCGCTTGTGTGATTCCCTCTTTAGCCGTTTCGGCTTTGAGCACTTTATAGTCATTTGTTTCAAGAGAAATCTCTAACAGTTTCCGAATTTGTGGTTCGTCATCAATGATCAGAATAAGCGGTTTATTCATGAGTGATACTATTGATGGATGAATACTCGCAGGGCAAGAGTATGGTAAATGTTGCACCTTGAGTGGGATTGTTATGCAGGGCAATACTGCCCCCGTGAGCCTCTACATATCCCTTGGCGATGGAAAGACCTAAGCCTGTTCCACCCGTTTTGCTATTGGGTAAACGGTAAAACGTATCAAACACATTAGTGAGTTCAGTATTAGGAAAACCGTGACCGGTGTCAGAGATGGTAATGACTAAATGGGTTGGAGTAGAAACAGCTTTGATGGTAATGATGGTATCATCAGGGGTATACTGAATAGCATTGGAGAGAATGTTCAACAACACCTGTTCGATGAGGCCTGCATCCAATTTATATAAAGGAAACTGTTCATCAGGTGCAAATTGAACAGATTGTTGGGTGGTATTTAAATACACTTTTTGAATAGCATGAAATACCAGTTCATTCACATCACACCAATCCAATTTGAGTTTTAGGAATCCGGATTGCAGACGACTCATATTTAACAAATTTTCAACCTGTGCAGTTAATCGCATCGAAGCAATATCGATTTCGTTAAGCAGATCAACCCGGGTATTTTCAGTGAGTTTATTCCTGTTGTCCTTTAAGGCATCAATGGCACTGATAATGGTAGCAATAGGAGTGCGTAATTCATGCGAAAGGGAATTTAACAGCGTATTATACAGCTGAATAGTGTGCTCCTTTTCATCTTGTTCAATGGCTTTTTTCTCTGCTTTACGAATACGGGAAGTGAGTACTGCGTTTACTAAGGCAATCACAAAATACATTAAAAATAATAATGCATCTTCTGGTGAGGCAATATGAAAGGTAAGTACTGGAGGAATAAATAAGAAGTTCCAAATAACAGCGCTCAAGAGGGCGCTCACCAGTACAGGTAAAATATCAAACACAATAGCCAACATAGAAACCAGCAAAAGCAGTAATAATGCAACTGCTCTGTAACCTAAAAAAGATTGTGCAAAGAAACAGAGGGCAGCCGCAATCACTACCAGTAGAATGCTAATGAAGTATTGTAGCGGAATGGATATATGTTTCGGCTTGTTGATGAAACAAAGGTAACGGCAGGAGTGTAAAGATTTTATAAAGAAATGGCTGCCCTTTATGGGTAAAGTTCCCAGATTTCTCCGTCAAAACAATCTACTCGAATCAAACCAAATTTAGGTATAAAATATAAAATCTGAGATCTTCTCCGCCACCAGGGGTAATACAAGAGATACGGCAAAAGGGTATACACAGAAGACAAATAAAATTGATTATTTGAGAACGCATAATCAATAATACCTAAAAAGATTTGATATATGAAACAAGGCACTCATTTATAGATGCTTGAATCCGGCAATATTCCTGTTTGAACTCCCCCGCAAAACGCTATATTTGCGCCCGTTATGACCGACAGAAGAGTTAGAGTTCGTTTTGCGCCAAGCCCTACCGGAGCTTTGCATATTGGTGGTGTTCGTACCGCCTTATACAATTATTTATTCGCCAAAAAACACGGAGGTGATTTTATACTCCGTATTGAAGATACTGACCAGACACGTTTTGTGCCGGGCGCAGAGGAATATATCATTGAAGCATTAAAATGGCTGGGTATTACACCCGATGAAGGAATTGGTTTTGGTGATGGTAAACATGCACCCTACCGCCAAAGCGAGCGTAAATCAATGTACAGACAGTATGCCATGCAGCTTATCGAAGCAGGACATGCATATTATGCTTTTGATACTCCGGAGGACCTGGAAGCCATGCGCGAACGCCTGAAAGCGTCAAATGTGGATGCCAAATATGATCCGATTACGCGTAGTGCGATGAAAAACTCATTGACACTAAGTGAAGATGAAGTAAAAAGCCGTATTGAAAATGGAGAGCATTATGTGATCCGTTTCAAAATGCCACGCAAGGAAGAAGTAAAGTTTCATGATGAAATTAGAGGATGGGTTCATGTTAACACGGCCCAGCTGGATGATAAAGTACTATTCAAAAGTGATGGAATGCCAACGTATCATTTGGCCAATGTGGTAGATGATTATTTGATGGAAACAACCCATGTAATTCGGGGTGAGGAGTGGTTGCCATCGGCTCCGTTGCATATCTTATTGTACCAGGCTTTTGGCTGGGAAAATGTGATGCCTAAGTTTGCACATTTACCACTGTTGTTGAAACCGGAAGGTAATGGTAAGCTCAGCAAACGTGATGGAGACCGTTTAGGGTTTCCTGTATTTCCCTTGCAATGGACAGATCCTAACACGGGTGAAACATCCAGCGGTTACCGCGAAAGTGGTTACTTACCGGAGGCAGTGATCAACTTATTAGCTTTGTTGGGATGGAACCCGGGAAATAACCTGGAGTTGATGACCAAAGATGAAATGGTTGAATTGTTTACGTTGGATCGTGTGAGTAAACACGGAGCCAAGTTTGATCAGAACAAAGCAAAATGGTTCAACCAGCAATACATTCGCCATACTGATAATGCGGTACTTGCAGTTGAGTTAAAAAAGGATGTGGAAGCACATCAGTTGTCCTTCAGTGATGTATACATTCTTCGTACGTGTGAATTGATCAAGGAAAAAATAACGTTTGTGAAAGAACTGTGGACGTTTGGAGAATACTTCTTCATTGCACCCACACAATATGATGCAGGAGTAATAGCCAAACGCTGGAATGAAAAATCACCATTGGTATTAACCGATATGATTGCCAATATCCACGCATTACCTGAGCATGGTGCCATACATATTGAAGAGGCTTACAATGTGGCATTAACTAAAAACGAAGTATTAGGAAAAGACTTTTTGCAACTACTGCGTGTATGTTTAACAGGTGTGGCTGGTGGTCCGCCATTGTTTGAAATGGCTGCCTTGTTTGGAAAAGACGAAACCATTGCCCGCTTGCAACGGGCACTTGATACCATCAATAAATAATATGAAAAAGTTAATCGGATTAATCTGTATTCCTTTATTGTTTGCTTCATGCAGTGTAGCTTTATTTGATAAGGTGCCAGGTATAGATCAAAAGGAATTTCCTGCTTCTTTACAAGGAGATTATTACCTTAAAGTGCCGGGAGGATTGTTTAAGAAAAACATGAACAAAGACACGCTGTTTTTTACCATTTTACCCAAAGCATATGTTGTGAAAGACAGCACGGATATGGAGCGAAAATCGCTGGATAAGGATAATAAATTATCGTTGGTTAATGGAGTATATTATGTTATTGCACAACGTGACGAAGAGTTTCCTTTGTATTGGAAATACTCATTTGTGGAGCCAACCAAAAAGGGAGCAAAGATTTATTTCGTTATTGGTGAGCGGGAACATTCTCCGTTAAATAAATATTTTAGAAGCAAACTGGTAACGGTTAAAAACAATGGAGATTCCGTATTTGTATATAAATCGGATGATGTGCAGTTGGCCAAATACTTTGAGAAAGTATTGAAAAAAACAGATGCATTGGAAGTGATTCGCATAAAAAAATAGAAACATGAACAGACCGGTAAGAGTATTGGTAGCCAAAGTAGGATTAGACGGCCACGATAGAGGGGCTAAGGTTATTGCTACAGCATTGCGGGATGCAGGAATGGAAGTGATTTACACCGGCCTGCGCCAAACACCCGAAATGGTGGTACAGGCAGCTTTGCAGGAGGATGTGGATGTCATTGGCGTGAGTATTCTTTCGGGTGCGCACAATACCGTTTTTCCACGTTTAATGGATTTGATGAAAAAAGAAGGGATCAATGATATTCTGCTTACGGGCGGAGGCATTATTCCGGATGAAGATATGCAGGAGTTAAGCAAAATAGGGGTGGGAAAACTTTTTCCTCCGGGCTCTCCCATGCATGAAATAGCAGATTATATCAAGGATTGGGTAAAGACCCACCGCACGGCTTAACGTGTACTATTTGTGTATAAAAAATACCTATTTCAGACGACAGTAAACAGAAATACGTTTATTGTTGTGAAACAAAGTTAAAACAAGCACTACTCGCTTTAATTATTAGTAGTAACCAAACATTTAGATGACAACAGCAACTATGTACGAAACGATTCTCACCGAAGTTAAAAGCGAAATTTTTTACATCACAATCAACAGAGAGTCCAAATTAAATGCGTTAAATATTCAAACGCTTACCGACATTAAAAATGCCGTATTGAGCATTTACCCAAGCACCGAAATCAAGGGAGTGATCCTTACCGGTGCGGGACAAAAAGCATTTGCTGCAGGTGCCGATATTGCAGAGTTTGCCAACTTCAATGTAGAAGAAGGAACCCGCATGAGTGCTGAAGGACATGCTGTATTGAATGCAATTGAAAATTGCCCGAAACCTATAATTGCAGCAGTTAACGGTTTTGCATTGGGTGGAGGAAATGAATTAGCAATGGCTTGTCATATCCGCGTTTGCGGTGAAACAGCTAAGTTCGGTCAGCCCGAAGTTAATCTGGGAATTACTCCGGGTTATGCAGGAACACAACGTTTGGCGCAATTGATCGGTAAAGGTCGCGCACTTGAGTTATTGATGACGGCCGACTTAATCCCTGCACAACGTGCATACGAAATGGGGTTGGTAAACCATGTTGTTCCGGTTGATCAGGTGATCGCTAAATCGGAAGAGATTTTAGGTAAAATCAAAACCAAATCACCATTGGCTATTGCATCCGTTATTCGTTGTGTAAATGCTCACTACGAAAAGAAACTTGACGGAAACAATGTTGAGATCAACGAATTCGGAAATTTCTTCGGATCAGAAGATTTTAAAGAAGGAACTGTAGCCTTTATGGAAAAACGTAAAGCAGATTTTAAAGGAAAATAATCATTCAACTGATATCCTTAAAAGCCGAACAATTTGTTCGGCTTTTTTTGTGCTATTCCATTTCCCAAAAAAAATAATAACTTGCCAGTCAGTGGAACAAAATACTACCTCCAAGGAAAAGATATTGAAAAAGGTACGTGCTGCTTTGATTTTTAAATCGAAGAGTAAGTATAACAATATCGATTTGGAGAGCAGCGTATATGTGCATCCCGAAGCAGATGAATCCGTGTTTGAAACCTTTGCCAAAGAGTTTACACATATCACCGGGCAGTTTGTGATTTGCGACAACAAATTCGATTATATCGATAAGCTGCTCACGCTGATGGAGCGCAGGAAATTTAAGAATGTGTTTTGCTGGGACAACGTGTTGCAGGAGCAACTGAAAGATGCCGGTATTCCCTTTAATGATAAAAAGGAAAACACTGAAAAAATGCAGGCCGCCATTACTTCCTGTGAGGCCCTTATTGCACGAACCGGTTCGGTGATGGTGACGTCCGGTAAAAATTCCCGCATTCTTACCATCTACCCACCTGTGCATATTGTGGTGGCATACACTTCGCAAGTAGTCATGGAAATTAAAGATGGTTTGCATGTATTGCGTAATAAGTATGGTAAAAATTTGCCGTCTATGATTTCGTTTATATCAGGCCCGAGCCGCACGAGCGATATTGAAAAGACGCTGGTGATTGGTGCCCATGGTCCTAAAGAAGTATTCGTGTTTTTGATAGATGATGCGAAGCATGAGAGTTAGTTCATGGCCAAAGTTCATCGTTAACAATTATGGTTCATAGAGAACCTTCTTAAAAACAAAATAACTGTTCGACAATCAACACCAACAACCATTGAGCACACGCAACAAAATATATTTCGCATCCGATTTTCATTTAGGAGTTCCCGATCATGCTTCCAGTTTGGAACGAGAAAAGCGTGTGGTACGTTGGTTGGATGAAGTGTCGGAAGATGCTACGGATATTTATCTGGTGGGTGACTTGTTCGACTTTTGGTTTGAGTTTAAAACGGTTGTTCCCAAAGGGTTTACACGACTACTCGGAAAGATGTCGGAGATTGCTGATAAGGGCATTAACCTGCATGTATTTCATGGCAACCACGATTTGTGGATGTTTGGTTATTTCGAGAAAGAAATTGGTTGTAAAGTTTATTCGAAACCCATTACCGTTGAACTGATGGGTAAAAAATTTCATATCGCGCACGGAGATGGTTTAGGTCCCGGACAAAGAGGATTTAAGTTTATCCTGGGCATTTACCGCAACTATTTTTTTCAACGTTTATTCGCCTTCTTTCACCCCAATATCGGTATCACTATTGCCAACTGGTTTTCACACCGCAGCAAACAAAATACGTTTACCGAAAATCAGGTTTACCTTGGAGATGATAAGGAATACCTGATGCTATACGCAAAAGAGCAATTGCAAAAGGATACTGCTATTGATTATTTCATTTTAGGTCATCGGCATTATCCGTTTGATAAGACGATAGGTGTTTGCCACGTTATCAATTTGGGTGACTGGATGGAATATAACACCTATGTTGTATTCGATGGAAAAACAGCTGAACTGAAAAAGTATGATGGATAGGAGACGTTTGACGTTTGTGGTTTGCGGTTTGCTGTTGGCAGTGATCTCTGCGGGATTCTCGATTCTCGATCCTCGATCCTCGATTTTTGATGCTGGATACTCAGGTGTCTTTAGTGATACATCAACAATCGAGTATCAACAATCAAGTATCCCTTTTCTCGCGACCATTATCGAGAATCGAGGATCTAGAATCCAATCGCCTGTCGACTCTGGATTTACAGTCATCAAAACCATTCCTATTGAAGCCAAGGATATTCAAACCGACCGGTTAGGGAATTTATACATTGTGAGCAAAACCAATCAATTGTATAAATATGGGCCCACAGGGAAATTGCTAAGCACGCTCAATTACAAGTACCTTGGAAATATTACCTATGTAGATGCCACTAATCCTATGGAGATTTATGTATTCTATAAAGAACTGAACATGGTGGTGTTTCTCGACAATAATTTAGCCTATAGGGGTGAGATGAAACTTGCCGATTTTGGTATTGGTCAGGCTGCAGCCATTTGCCGCTCATTTGATAATGGTATTTGGGTGTTTGATTTGGGTGATCTGCAACTCAAAAAAATGGATAAGAATGGCGAAAACCTGCAAACCACTGGTAATATCAGGCAGTATGTAACGCAACCGAGTGCCGTGTTGTTTTTGTATGATGATAATGATAAAGTGTTCGTAAATGATTCGGCCAATGGTGTATTGATGTTCAATATTTTTGGGACATATGCCAAAACATTACCCATTAAAGGATGTACGGAAATCAAAGTCATTAACGATGAAGTGTATTATTGGCAATCGTTAGAACTCAAAAAATACCGTCTTAAATCCTTCGATACACAAGTGTTTACCTTGCCCAATGCCGTGGACGTTAAGGACGTGAGCATTGAGAAAGACAGGGTTTACCTGTTAAAATCCACTGACGTGAGCATTTATGGCTTCTAGGTCATATCTTTGCGCTCCGTTTTTTAAGCAGATAGTATGTTAGATAAATTAGAAGCCATTGAACAAAGACACACGCAGGTAGGTGATAAACTTACGGACCCGGGTGTATTGGCCGACATGAAAAAGTTCAAGCAATTGAACAAAGAATATAAAGACCTTCAGAAAGTTGTAGATAAATACCACGAGTACCGCTTGCTCATGGGCAATATTGATAATTGCAAGCACATCCTGTCGACCGAAAAAGATGAAGAAATTAGGGAGATGGCAAAGATTGAGCTGGATGAGATGGAACCTAAGGTTTCGGTGATTGAAGAAGAAATCAAGATGTTGTTGATTCCAAAAGATCCGGGTGACGAGAAGAATGCCATTTTAGAAATCCGCGGTGGTACCGGTGGTGATGAAGCCAGTATTTTTGCAGGAGATTTATACCGTATGTATTCACGTTACTGTGAAAAACGCGGTTGGAAAGTGACAGTGGTTGATTTTACCGAAGGAACAGCCGGTGGGTATAAGGAGATTGTGATGGAGATTGAAGGAGAAGAACCTTACGGAATTTTGAAATACGAAAGTGGTGTACACCGTGTGCAGCGTGTACCGGATACGGAAACGCAAGGACGTGTACATACTTCGGCTGCAACAGTAGTGGTATTACCGGAGGCAGAAGAAGTGGATGTGTATTTAAATCCTGCGGATATTGATTTGCAAACATCACGTTCGGGTGGTGCGGGTGGACAGAATGTAAATAAGGTAGAGACTAAAGTACAACTTACTCACAGACCTTCAGGTATTGTAGTGGTATGCCAGATAGAACGTTCACAGCTAGGTAACCGTGAACGAGCAATGGCCATGTTGCGCTCAAAGTTGTATGAAATCGAATTGAATAAATACAACGAGAAGGTAGCAAGCTCACGCAAAACAATGGTATCAACGGGCGATCGCTCTGCTAAAATCAGAACGTATAATTATCCGCAAGGACGTGTCACTGATCACCGTATTGGCTACACCGTATACAACCTTCCACAGGTAATGGATGGTGATATTCAGGACTTCATCGATCAGCTTCAGTTTGCCGAAAATGCGGAGAAGTTAAAAGAAGGTGGATTGGGTTAAGCAAATGCTAGAAACGCATTTTCGGTAAACCGGTTCCCTGTATTTTATGCAAGGATATACCCATGTGAATGCCAACACCAAATACGGAATTAAAGAATAATCCTGTTACCAACTCCGCTCCTATACGTACACTTTTATATCTTATTGCAGCACCTAAAATGGGTAATTCATATTCAACCAATCCTGCTTTAATACTGGCATCCCAATCCTCACTTTCATAACGAGGCATGATACTCAACTGGTTCGCTTTAAACATTCTTATTCCATCATCGGTGATCAGTCGTTGGTTAAAACTGTAATGCATAAAAAAATTGTCTCCTAAGAACTGATCTAATTGTATGGTAAGGGCTGTAGGTAAGCCGGCATAAAAAGATGTATAATTTAAGACCTGTCCGGAAGGAAGAGTGTTTTGTACAATCAACGAATCAAAATGATTTGCATTCCGGATGTCTTTAAACCGTATCGTATCCAATTGAGTATACAATAATGTAAGCGTTTTTTGTGTGGCTTCATTTTGAAAAAAGATTCCCCCGATATCAATAATGGCAATGCCAAGTTTCCATTTGTATTCTCTTAACGGCACCATCCGCTTAATAATAGAAGCGCATTTCAGCGGGTGTTTTCTCCGGTGTAACCTCCTCATGTACGTCAATCCTATATCGCTTCCCACCCCTATACCTCTTGGAGTTAAAAAATTACTGTTCTGGTTTGAGAGGGGAAATGCATATGCATACTGCGCATCTGCAACTTTAAAGGAAGAATCACCCTGGTGAATTGTACGGGAGTTCAGCGTTAATAAAGAGAGAGCATCTAATCCCCACAATGCTTTTCCCGAAACGCCTAAACTCAGAATGCTGTAACTATTGTTATGAACGATTTTGGAAAAGTTAAGGGTAACATCAATATAGCTTAATGCATTTGTTTGCTTTCCATCCTTTAAGTCCAGATTTAATCCCGAAACAGGTTCATTGTTAATAGAACGATAAATAAGGTCGTTGATTCCTTCATTGAATGCATTAGAACAAGCCATTGTTTTAAAAGAGGTCTTAATGCCCCATGATTGCTTACATGAAAACGGTACGTAGTCAGAGTAGCGGCTACACCATTGTTGAAGC
>JAZKGH010000294.1:0-12888 GCA_040386055.1 Bacteroidota bacterium | reverse complement strand
TGCCCCATGCCCATGAATTCTTAACGAATAAAACGGAAGGTCCTGTTACCTCAACATTAGCAAATACCCTTCCGTGAGATCTTTTTTGATATAAGAAGCGATCGGCATAAATAGAATTGATTGAAACAAAATTATTAGCAGAGAATGCTTCTACTGAAAAAAGCCTGATATCATATTCAAGTCTTGAAAAAACCGGAGCAGACGGATTGGATGTCATTACATCAATACCATTATAGTTACCCGCTTCTGTTAAACTTTGTGACCACCCCGATCCATAGATGAAAAAAAGAAAAAGAAGTACAATGGTATTATGCTTCATAAATGATTGGGATGAGTTCTTTCATTATAAGAACGGCCACACGCAAATATACTATTATGCCCCATTTGCAAATGCAATGCTTGCCACGCTAAGTTTACTCCCGGGTATTTCCAGAATAACTTTACCGCAGGCTTCCAATGTAGCTCCGGTGGTAATCACATCATCCACCAACAAAATATGCTTGCCGGTAAACGATGGAACATGTTTGATGGCAAACACTTCTTCCACGTTTTCCCATCGTTCAAACCTGTGCTTTCGGGTTTGTGTTTCTGTGGCCTTTACCCTTAGCAGGGATTCACTTAAATCTTCCACTCCCAAGGAGGTGGCCAAACCTTGTGCAATCAAACCACTTTGGTTATACCCCCTTTTCTTGAGCTTACTTTTGTGCAACGGAATAGCAGCAACTGCATCCCAGTTCATTCCGGCTTTTTTAAGCAATGATCCATAATAGGTGCCAATGAACACGGCCAGCTCTTTGTTGTCTTTGTATTTTATTTCATGCAAAATATGCTGAACGGCATTTCCTTTTTTAAAATGCAAAAAGGCCATTGCTTGTTCTAAGGGTAAACGCCCCCAGAATATTTTGGCGAGAGAATTTTCGGGAAGGGTGTGAAAATGTGTTTGCGGTAAATGAAAAAGACAACCTGTGCACAAAAAAGATTCATTGCGCAGCAGGTTGCCATTACAAGCAATACATAATCTGGGGTAAAATAGATGTATCAGCTCACGGAGCATAAGGTTTTAATTTTTAAGTATTCGCTGTACCCCTGATTGATTATCCGTTTTTACTTTTACAAGATATAAGCCTGAAGTTTTCACCCCATCAAGAGTAAACTCATGATTACCGCTTGTTTGATTGCTTATATGTTTACCATATACAAGTTCACCGAGTAGGTTATAAACCTCAATGTTCACATCTGATGATTGTTGAATGGCATACGAAACAACAGTACTTTCGGTGAAAGGATTTGGATATACATGAAGACCAATTGTATTGGCAGTTTGCTCATACAATCCGGTTTTCCATATTTGACCAGTGATAGTATCGGTACAGCCATTGTTTGAAAAAGCAACCATCTGATAAGTTGCAAACCCTTTTAACTTTAATTTTGGAGCAAAAGCCTGAGAACTTATACCATTACTGAACATCCAATAATAATAATCAGCACCGTTTGATTCATTTACAAAAATAACAGAATCTTCTGTTTGGCTAAAGTAAGCTAACGCTTCAGGAGATTTATATACATTAATATTTGTACTGAATGAATCGGCCAGCATTTGAGTAGAATCATAAACATACAATGTAACCTTGTAGGTTCCGGGAGTGGTGTATATTTTAACCGGATTGTCTTCAGTTGAAGTTGTTCCATCGCCAAATTGCCATTCATAGGATATACTAAAGTTCGACTGGTTGCTAAGAGAAACCAATAACGGAGCACAACCACTGGTAGCAGAAGGAGAAAACCCTGCCGCGGCCTTACCGCCCAAATCAAAAGTAATCACGCTATCGGTGCGAAGTGTAATGGTAGTGATAAAAATATTGGAGGATTTAGGGTCACCAAAATTATCAAAGGCATGCAAAAGAGCAGCCGGTTTAGAAGTAGGAGTGAAAGATTTGTTGTTAGATGATCCCGGGAACACATCACCTGCGTCACCTCTGTTGGTTTTGAGTTCAAGATGTCGTTTGCCATCTGCTTGTACAACACCTACTCCATACACTGACGTGTCGGTGTTTACATTGTTGGAACCAAACTTCGAGTAATTATCGGCTAAATCAGTATTGATATGCCATATGGTCATTCCACGGCCCGGTAAATAGCGATCCCAGCCTTTAAGTTGTCTGTTTTCAAGCAAAAAGTACTCATTGGGCTCTGATGTATTGATGCGGTATGCCACTAAGCTATCGCTGAAATTCTTAAGTTGATATGCGCCTTTTTTACTAATAATAGTGGGAGTGATCCAACCTAATTCTGACTTACTCCATGCACTTAGCTGGCAAGGCGTACGTTCGCTGTTCATCCATGGACCACCGGCCATTAAGCACCAGTTACCTGCTCCTTCTGAGTTTTGATCCGTATCATACAAATCCGGTAATCCTAAGATATGTCCGAATTCATGAGTAACTACTCCAATACGCACCTGCGTTAATCCGCCAAAATCTCTTTTAGATGGATTGATACAATAGTTGCTAATGTTTACGCCATCATAGTTACGGTTTGAACCACCCCACAATGAAGAACGATGTGACCATATATAACCGTTTTTACCTTGTTCAGCCCCCAAACCAGAATGGAAAATAACCAATCCATCCAGCTCGCCATCTTTATTATTATCGTAATCCGAAAAATCAATACCTGCTGTTTCTGCCGAATCAACAGCTTGCCCCACCAATTCTCTTACATTAGTATTGTAGCTGGGATTGGAATTTCCCTGAATGTCTGTTTTTCCATACTCAAGTTTATTTCTACTTGATGTATACCATCCCATCACAGTAATATCAAGGTCAAATTGCCCAAATGAATTATTATTATAAAACTCTCTGAAACTTCCGGTCCCACCATTTACGTTATAACCGTCTTGCGTTAACAGGTCTATAAAACTTTGTTTGCTGTAAATAGTAAGCTCATCTTTAAACTGCATCAATACCACAAGTAATTTCATTTTACCTTTAGAGGGGAAATCACCGTTCGCGGCTTTTTGAAAACGAATAGGTTTTTCCTGAGCATAAAATGCCTTGTTGGCATCAGTGCGTTGTTTGTATGAGTGATGAAGTCCTTTTTCAAAAGGCAGGTTCTTTTGTTTGCCATTTGTAACGGCCATACCGCTGGTTACTAAATTTCCTTGTTCGTCCAACTTAGCGTATTCATACGTTCCGTTATGTGCAGGGTTTTGAAGTACCGCATAACCGTCCGGTGTTTCAAAATAGTGAAGCACTTCATTTCCTTTAATGTAAGCCTGTAAAACAGTTCCGTCAGGTTGTGTAAGGGTAATGGGATCAGGTGTGGCGGCACAATTAGAGCGTTGAGCCGAGGCGCTGTATCCCAGACATAATAAAGCGGAAATAGATAAAATGGTGTATAGTTTTTTCATGTTGTTCAATGGTGTAATTCAAAAAGACCTCTTTGACTTACAATTAGTTGCAAAATATTTAAAAACTGTGCAATTACAACGATAAATTGTTATTTTCGATTTACTTACAACCACAAAGTATGAAACAAGCTTTTTACGATGCCGAAATCATTCATATTATTGATGAATCGGAAGGTGTTAAACGTTTCTTCTTCCGGGTACCTCATTTGGAGAAATTTCACTTTAAACCGGGACAATTTGTTATGATAAACCTCCCCATTGAGTCCAAAATTTCGTATAGAAGCTACTCAATTGCCTCGGCTCCTGGAGATGATAACGTGTTTGAGTTGATTATTGTGCTGAATCCTCCGGGATTGGGAACTCCTTACATGTGGGAGCATTACAAAGTAGGAATGACTGTTCCCGTTGCGGGGCCGATTGGGAAGTTTACCCTACCTGAAAAAATAGAACACGATTTATGCCTGATTGCTACAGGTACGGGCATTGCTCCGCTACGCAGCATGTTTCAGCATATCGTCAATAATAATATTGAACATCAAAATGTTTACATGTTGTTCGGAAACCGTTACCAGAAGGATATTTTGTACAAACAGGAAATGGAATCGTTTCAGGAACAATATGAAAAATTCAAATTTATTCCGGTGCTGTCAAGAGAAGACGCTTCAACCTGGAATGGCCGAACGGGGTATGTACATGGCGTATACGAAGAAATATTTGCCGACAAACGACCTGCTTCATTCTACCTTTGCGGTTGGAAAAACATGATTCTCGAAGCCCGTGACCGACTTACAGGAATGGGATATTCCAAAGAGAATATCAAGTTTGAGTTGTACGATTAAGGTTGTGATCTTATCCACTTATCAAAACATTTTGCTTTATCCAATAAACTTCGTGATGTTGCATGGATAAATTCCATGCAACATGAAGCACTTTTTCTTTTCTCTTTGCTGTTTAGCCACTATTGCAGTTTCGGCTCAAAACAGTTACCGCAGCTATCTTAAAGATAATACCTCTTACCGCGAGCATTCACTTGATATTACCCGAATGAAAGTGGAGGTAAGTTTTGTACCCGAAAAAGGATTAGTGAAAGGGAAGGTCACACACAGCTTTACGGTATTGCAAAAACAAGTAGACTCTGTGTTTTTTGATGCTCCGGCCATTCAAATCAAAAGCGCTTCGCTCAATGATCAACCATTGCCCTTTACGATTGTAAAAACCGGAGTATGGGTAAAACCAGCTAAAGGATTGGAATGGGATCAAACAGGAAATATAACGTTTGAATACGAAGCCACTCCACGCAAAGGAATTTATTTTATTGGGTGGAATGTTCCTGAAAATCCGGAGAAAAGTCCGTTTGCAGTGCGCAAACAAATATGGACGCAAGGCCAGGGTATTGATAACCGCTACTGGATCCCTATGTATGATGAATTGAATGATAAGTTCATTACTGAAACAGTGATCACCTTTGACAAAAATTATGAAGTGCTTTCAAATGGTTTGTTGAAAAAGAGATCATCCAATAAAGACAACACTATAACCTGGCACTATTCCATGAGCAAACCGCATGCAGGATATTTGTTGATGCTGGGCATTGGTAAATATGGCATCAAAAAAACAAAAAGCGGCAGAGGCGTGTCGATGAATCAATATTATTATCCTGAGTTTGCCGATAGGGCTGAACCAACCTATCGTTATTCAGAGAGAATGGTTGATTTCCTGGAGCGCGAAACAGGTATTTCGTATCCATGGGAAAGTTACTCCCAAATTATGGTGCAGGACTTTTTGTATGGGGCGATGGAAAATACAACAGCTACCGTTTTCGGTGATTTTTTCAATGTGGATGCACGCGCTTATACGGATAGAAATTATGTAGGTGTAAACTGCCATGAACTTACCCACCAGTGGTTCGGTGATTATATTACGGCCCGCGATTGGCGTGATACATGGCTGCAGGAAAGTTATGCAACGTATTACCCCAAGATGTTTACGCGCGAACTCCTGGGTGAAGATGAATACAACTGGCAACGGAGAGGGGAGCAAAACACTGCCCTTGATGCCAGTAAGAAGGACCGCAATCCGATTCGTCATTCACAAGCGGGAACGGCCCGTGTATATCCTAAAGGCTCGAATGTTATAAGTATGCTGAGTTATGTATTAGGTGAAGAAGAATGGAAACGTGCACTGAATCATTATCTCAAAACACATGCATATGCAAACGTGGAGACGAATGATCTGCAGCAAGCCATCCAGAATAAATTAGGTAAAGATCTGAACTGGTTTTTTGATGAGTGGCTGTTAAAAGGAGGAGAGCCTCAGTACACGGTACATTACGAAGATGTATTAAAAGCAGATGGCACACGTCATACTGAAATTGCAGTTGAGCAAACACATCAGCGTGATGAAGTTGTCGGGCTGTTTAAAATGCCTGTTGTATTTGAAGTACATTATGCAGATGGTTCTTCGGATAAAATTACAGATTGGATTGAAGAAGCATTTGAAGTGATTAAAATAGATAACAAAGGACACAAAGAAATTGCTTTTGTGTTGTTTGATCCCAATTCGATGGTGATGAAAAGTGTTGTGTTTAAAAAGGACTTTGAAGAGTTGGAAGCACAGTTATTGAAAGCACCCAACATGCTCGATAGATATGATGCATTAGTGGCATTAAAAGAAATTGCAATTGACAAAAAACGTGACTTGTTGTTGGAGGTTTGGAAAAAGGAAACATTCCATCAGATGAAAGCAGAAATTATCAACCAGTTGATAAACGATGAGCAAAGTGCTGCAACGTTGCAAACAGTGTTTACTCAATCGTTCCCTGCTCCCAAACTTGCTGCTATCAAAGGATATTCGGGAACTAATGATAGTTGGAAACAGGTTTTCACCAAAGCCTTACAGGATTCAAGTTATGAAGTGGTACTGGCTGCATTGGAAAAACTAAGCAAAACATATCCGGCCGAAGTTTCATCCTTTTTGGGAGTTACCAAAACAGTGTATGGTATGAACAATGCCGTAAATATTAAGTGGCATGAACTCTCTTACGTTAATGGTTTAAACCAACAGGAAAGTATCAATCGGTTGGTTCAGTATACGTCCAATCTCTGGGAGTTCCGCACGAGGAACAATGCGTTTGCGGCCCTTAAGCCATTGGGATATTGTGATCAAAAGTTAGTCGCCAATTTATTTGATGCGGCTACTAGTACTAATTCCCGTTTGGCGACTCCTGCTTCACAATTGGCTGAATATTTAGCTCAGCAAGCAGCTTATAAAAGCATGTTTACCCAATATTATGCCTCACAAAAGTGGGAAACATGGCAAATGGAAGCCATCAAAAAATATTTTTCATTTTTGTAAGTGGGTGTGAAAATGGTTTAAATTGTTATTAGGGTATGGTGAGTTGATACCCCATTATACGAGTGGCGGTTGGTGTAAAAGATTAATTAGGAAATAATTCTATTAAGACAATTATTTGTCCTAAAATTAATTAGAACCAAACGCTTAAATTATCTATTCGCTACTTATACTTAACACTGTTAATTCCTATAGCCCGGAAGTCCTTTATTGCAGCCACAATAAACTGAAATACAATGATTTAGTAATGGTTTTGTAGATTTTTAGGACTTAAACACCTTTTATCTAATCATTATGACGCATTTTGACTTTAAAGAAGTGGCTGCTTCTTACTCTGTTCTTTTAAACAAGGCCAAATCTACTTATCTCCTAATGGGTTTTTTATGCTGTTTTGCGGGTAACGTATTCTCGTCCACTACAAAAACACTTGCAGACGATACCATACCTCCGGTAGCAATAGCTCAGGATGTAACAGTGACCCTGAGTTCATCCGGTACGGGTTCCACAACAGCTGAAGCAGTAGACAATGGCTCAAGTGATGAAAGCGGGATCGCAAGCATTACCTTATCCCAAACAGACTTTAACTGCAGCAATGTGGGTGCAAATCCGGTTACACTTACAGTAACAGATGTTCATGGTAACGTATCAACAGCAGATGCAATAGTAACTGTAGTGGATATAACCCGACCAACTGTTGTTACTCGTAATGGATTGGTTGTACTCAATGCCAATGGTACCGGTTCCATTACACCATCGGGTGTTACATTAGTTGCAAGTGATGCATGCGGCATTGCAAGTTCAACGTTATCAAAATCAACGTTTGACTGCAGTAATATTGGAGACAACGTTGTAAGTTTAACAGTAATGGATGTAAATGGAAATACAACCATTGTAAATGCAACCATTATGGTCAGAGACCGTACAGCCCCTGTAGCGATTGCTCAGGATGCAACCGTAACATTGGTAAACGGTGTGGCATATATAACGGCAGCACAAATTGACAACGGATCGCATGACGCATGTGGCATTGAAACAATTATGGTTTCTCCCAATACATTTAGTTGCTCTAATATTGGCGAGAATGAAGTTACATTAACTGTAACGGATATCAGTGGAAATACAACAACAACTACAGCAATCGTAACGGTGATTGGGGCAACATTGCCTACGGTAAGTATTTCACAGGGAGTTCAACCTGATTTTACTCAAGGTGGAGCAATTGTATTAACGGCAAGTTCACCAACAGCTACTTCTTATTCATGGGTTGACGGACCCTCAACCGCAAACTATTCAGTTTTCTCTTCAGGGACTTATACCGTAAATGCAACAGATGCGGGAGGATGTTCTGCGAGTGCTTCTATTGAAATAAATTATAATGCTTCTGATCTATTGTCGGCTTATACCATTATTGGAACACGCGATAATACGGAACTGAAAAATAATGTGAACTTACTGAACGGTGGAGTAGGTAACACAGATGATTCACGCAAGGTTGTTGTAGATAACTCATTTGTACAGGCCTCAGGAACGTTTGTAAGAGCCAACGAAATTGAAATAAAAGGAGCCGGCATTGTTACGAACCCAATATTATCTGCTACACCTTTAAGCATCCTGCCACCCTTTCTGACCAATCCCTTTTGCAGCAGTACCAACAACAAGAATATTGCGGACAATGCAACGGTGATACTTACAGATACTGTAATGGGGCAAGTGGTAATAGGTAAAAATGCTACAGTTACATTTACCGGTTCTTCGCTTTTCTTCAAGAGTTTAGAGGTAAGAGATGGGGCTAAGGTAAACTTTACACAGTGCGCTGTGGCAAAGGTTTGCAGCTACGTTGTCCTGAAAAAGGGAGTGAAATTTAATTCAGTAAGTCCCGTTCAGTTAACAATGTACATCGCTCAGAAATTTTTGGTTGCTGAAGGCGTGGAGGTTACAACAAATGTTTATGCAAAGTCCGACCTATTGGTGAGAGCAAGACAATTAGCACCAACAAAACTGACCGGTTTATTTATTGGTGGAAGAGTGAAAGCGGAAGAATATGTAACTTTTGACTGGAACACATCCGTAACATGCTCAAATGTGATGGCAAAAACAACTCTGCAATCCGAGCAATCAGGCCTCATTCAAAACTACTTTGATGTGAGCGTTTACCCAAATCCAACCAACAGCTCCTTCAATCTTGGATTATTCAGTTCATCATCAGAACCCATTTTGATTACCGTTTATGATATGAATGGAAAACTTATGGAATCAACTGTGGCAGATAACGCTGTCCCTGAATTGATGATAGGTGCGGATTATGCGCCCGGGATGTATATCATCAACATAACTCAGTCAGATAAAACCAAAATGCTGAGACTGATCAAAACTCAATAATCATTCATAAATCTATAATTAACTTAAAAACACCATCTGCCCAACATTATGACACTTTTTAACTTCACACAAGCACACAAAAAACAAGTTGCTTGTTCAAACAAGACCCAATCTATTTCTCTCTTATTCGTTTTTTTATTCTGTTTTGCAGGTAATGTATTCTCATCTAATACAAAAACACTTGCAGCCGATACAACTCCTCCGGTAGCAATAGCTCAGGATGTAACAGTGACCCTGAGTTCATCCGGTACGGGTTCCACAACAGCTGAAGCAGTAGACAATGGCTCAAGTGATGAAAGCGGGATCGCAAGCATTACCTTATCCCAAACAGACTTTAACTGCAGCAATGTGGGTGCAAATCCGGTTACACTTACAGTAACAGATGTTCATGGTAACGTATCAACAGCAGATGCAATAGTAACTGTAGTGGATATAACCCGACCAACTGTTGTTACCCGTAATGGATTGGTTGTACTCAACGCTGGTGGTACCGGCTCAATTACAGCATCGGCAGTTACGCTCATTGCAAGTGATGCATGCGGTATTGCAAGTTCAACGTTATCAAAATCTACTTTTGACTGTAGTAATATTGGAGAAAACGTTGTAAGCCTAACCGTAACCGATGTAAATGGAAATACAACTATCGTGAATGCAACCATTATGGTCAGAGACCGTACAGCACCTGTTGCGATTGCTCAGGATGCAACGGTAACATTGGTGAACGGTACGGCATATGTAACAGCAGCTCAAATTGACAACGGGTCACACGATGCATGTGGTATTGCTACTATTATGGTATCTCCCAATACATTTACCTGTGCTAATATTGGTGACAATGAAGTTACCTTAACAGTAACAGACGCCAGTGGAAACATAGGCACAACAACCGCAACCGTAACAGTTTTGGGATCGTTTCCAACCTGTTCATTAACGGCTACTCCAAGTGGAACAATCATCGGAGGTCCGGTAACGTATGATGTGCCTAATCAATTATTTCTGGGTTATGGATACCAAAGCATGACTTTAAGTAGCACAGTTACCGGTGACGGACCATTTACCTATAGCTGGTCGGGGTCCGGATTAAGTTCAACCAATACTGCTACAACTGAATTTACACCAACTACAGGAGGTTATTACACGTTTTCTTTGACAGTAAGGAACAGCAATGGTTGTGAGTCAACGTGCACTATTACGATTTGTGTTATTGATGTAAGAGACCCTGCTCAAAATCCTGATAGCACCAAAAAAGTACTTATCTGTCATGTACCTAAAGGAAATCCTTTAAATAGAAGAACAATAAGAGTTAGCATTAATGCTGCAAAGGCACATATTAGCTTGCATGGAGGAGATAAATTGGGAAGTTGTGATGCAATATGTGGAATGGCAAAAGGAAGTGGCATCGGAGAGATTTTCAGCGAGGAAACAACCCTTGGTGAAGTTAATCTGCTTGTATATCCAAATCCATCAAGCAAGGAATTTAACTTTAAGCTGGAAACAGAAAGTGCAGAGACAGTTAACTTCAAGGTATATGATATGTCGGGAGCTTTGGTACTCGAGAAAACAGCTCTTGATCCAAAAGAACTGATAGTATTGAATACTATTACTAACTCAGGAATATACATGGCTGAGGTTACTCAGGGTGAATTCCACAAATTGGTTAGAATTACCAAAATGGATTAAAATATATTGAATCAGCTATACAAACTGTCCCAATCTCTTCGGAGGTTGGGACAGTTTTGTTTTGGTGTCGGTTGTCAATATGGTTTTTAAGTTATTTATTTGATTATCAAATTATTGAATAATAATATCTAGCGAGTGTAACTTTTGGATAGTCTTATCCGTAACACACCGTATACCAATGACAGTAACCGAATTCAATACCTGCGTAGATCAATATGCCGATAGTGTGTATCGGTTTATTGTGAAGAATATCCGTGACACGGATAAGGCTCGTGATATTGTGCAGGATACTTTTGAGAAAGTATGGTTGAAAGTTGCTGAATTGGATGTGGCGAAGGTGAAATCCTATTTGTTCACTACAGCCTATAATACGATGATTGATCTGATCCGAAGAGAAAAATTCCAAGGTGATTTTGATCAAATCGATGAGATTCATTATGTATCCCAGAATGGTTTTTCAGACCTTAAAACGGTGTTGAATGAAGCATTGGGAAAGTTGCCGGAAGTACAAAGGTTGGTTATTGTATTACGCGACTATGAAGGATATAGTTATGAGGAAATAGGTGAAATAACGGGCCTGAATGAAAGTCAGGTGAAGGTGTACATTTATCGTGCACGAGTATTTTTAAAAGAGTATATCGGAAGTTTAGATACTGTATTATGAGCATTGACAAAAACAATTATGAAAGCTACCTTATGGATTACCTTGATGGTAAACTGGATGCCAATGAGGTATCGGAGGTACTGTTGTTTTTGGAACAGAACCCTAATATCAAAGTGGAATTTGACGGAGTAGCGGAAATCAATATTTCGGGCTTAGCAGAAATTCCTGTTTCATTTGAATACTTGAAACAAAAGGAATTTGAACAGGTAAAACACGAATACGAACCCTTGCTTATTGCTGCAATTGAAGAAGAGTTAACCACCGAAGAGTTGGTAAGGCTTGAGAAAGGAATACGTTTATATCCGGAACTGATAAAGGAGCAACTATTGTTTACACAAACGGTATTGCAACCTGATTATACAATTACTTACCCTCACAAACAATCGCTCAAAAAAGGAAGTATTTGGATGGTGCATCGCAATACCATGATGCGTGTAGCTGCAATCTTACTCATGGCGTTATCTGCAGGTTGGTATTTTGTCGGTAATCAAATGAGCTTCAACACACCGGTACAACACATGGTATCTTTGCCATCGGAGGTTCAGCCGCAGCATGTAAATCCTGTACAAGCTTCGGTTAGTCAGGATGGTCAACCGGCAACTTCTCCTAATGATGTGAAACAGTTATCAGACAAAAAACCAATAACAACATCTCAGCGTACTAAAGTAGCAATGAATCATACTAAGATTGCATTGATACCGGAGAAGGAATCACGTGATGTAATATCTTCCGGTTCGAAGGTGGAAAACGAACTTAATCGTGTGTCAACATGGCTGTCATATGTTCAACCTCAGGTGCCAAATAAAAGTAAAAAGGAAGATAATTTCACCGACCTCAAAACCCTTGCCGGTGTTGGTATTAACAGAGGTGCACAACAACTCGAAGAGAAAACATTGAGTGTGCTTGAAGCAGTGAACAAAGTAGCCGGAGTAAGCATGGAAAAAGATGAATCTTCCGGAAAAATAAAACGAGTAGAAATAGCAGGATTGGGCTTTGAATGGTCGCAATCAAGATAAAAAATGCAGGGAACTGTAACTTTATATTCCCTTGTTCGTACTACATAAAAAATGCAATAGTTATGAAATCAATATTTGTGAAATTATTTGTGCTGTTTGGAGCTCCAATTATCATTATCAAATCGGCTTCAGGCCAAAACAGTCAGCCATTACCGGAGTTTGATAAAATTGTGGTGAATGATAATGTACAGGTAGAACTGGTCATTGCGGATCGCTATTCGGTATACATTGAAGGAGGAGAATCAGCATCTACTCCGGTTAAGGTAACGAATCAAACGGTTACATTAACCAATGATCAGGCAATGGGACGCAAGGTGAAATTATTTGCCAAAAACATTTCTTTCATTAAAGGAAAAGTGGAAGATACGGAAGCATCGACGGCTAAAATA
>JAZKGH010000293.1:0-5959 GCA_040386055.1 Bacteroidota bacterium | reverse complement strand
GGCAATACCACTTCCGGTTATAACTTACTTGTTGCAGCAACATCAGCAACAATAGGTACCTGGATTGCCGCACCGCAAACGTTCGCTCAATGGCAGGTATCATCAACAGGTGATTTGACCAGTTGGTCAGACATTTCAACCAACATTCCTTCAGCGTCCTTCTTTAAAAATGTAGCTACCGGTGATTTAACTATCGATTCTTCAAATGCGTTATGCTGGTATGCAAATGGTAAAGGAATTGCCATTGCAGGGAATACAACAGATATTCATGGACAAACACGCAGCAGCTCTATAATTACAGGTGGTGTTGATATTGGTGTGGATGAATTTCCAACCACTACCTTGCCTCCTTTAGCTACTGTTACAGGAAACATCTTAAGTACTGATTCATCCATATTCTCTTTTGCAGGAAGAATGTTGGCTAAAATTCACTGGACTTCGGGAACACTCCCAAGTAGTATTGGTATGAGATATTATTCTGGAACTACACCACCACATCCCGGAACCGGTAAAAACTATTTAAACAGTTATACCCAGTTTATCCCAACAGGTGGAAGTGGTATTACAGCTGATGTGAAATTATTTTACGATTCCGCTTTGTTAGGAACTGTTCCAAATGCTGCTGCCATCAGGATGGCAAGTCTTCCTACCAATATATGGGCGAATGATCCATCAACCCTTTTAAATACAACTGAGCAATCCTTTAGAAGCAACGGACTGAGCGTTCTCAATATATTCACCGGAACAGATGTTGCCAACCCACTGCCAACTCAATTGATTAAGTTTGCAGCTCAATCCGAAAACCAAAAGGATGTAAACGTATACTGGAGCACAGCTTCTGAAAAAAATGCCGACCGTTTTGAAGTAGAAGTAAGCACCAACGAAAAAACATTTGAATTGACAGAAACTGTTCAGGCTAATGGTAACACCAATACAATGAGTACTTACTCATTAGTTGATGCCGTTGCCTTTGACAAAAACAATTCGGATAAATTATACTATCGTTTAAAAATGATTGACATGGATGGCACATCAAGGTATTCAAAAACCATAGCGGTAAGCAGAGAAGATAAAGCTGAAACAATGGTAGAGTTATATCCTAATCCATATACATCATCTACACAAATGGTGATGACCTCAGCAAGCGAGCAAAAGGGTTCAGTTATCATTTCGGATATCCGTGGAAATATTGTTTCTATCCAATCGGTATCACTGCAAAAAGGAGTTAACACTTTTGCTACCGAACACATTTCAACATTACCTTCCGGTATTTATTTCATCAAAGTATCGGTTGATCAGGACAACTTTAACTTTAAACTGGTGAAATAATCCATAACAAATTTTCTAAAAAAGGGGATTCATCATTTGAGTCCCCTTTTTTATGCTCATTTGCACACTATAACAAGAGTTTGAAAGGAGTTGAGTATACTTGTAAAGATGTTTAAAATACTCTTTTCAATCCTACTATTGAGCTTGACCACAACTGCATTTGCACAGTTGCTCAATCCGTCATTTGAACAAACTGATTCAACGGGGGCTTTATCCGACTGGAAAGTCACGCAAGGCAATTTCACCAAATTATCTGCCGTTACTTTCGGAGCCATTCCGTTTACAGCTTTTGAGGGCAATTATTTTACGCTGCTTGAATCAGATACCCTAAATACTCCAATTAAAGCAGGTACCCTAGAACAATCTTTTGTGTATGCCGATACTCCCAAAAACATCAGCATAAATAATCTGTTCATTCCAGAGAACACCGCTCAACATGCCCGCATAAAACTGTTGTTTACCAAATGGAATGGTACCTCACGCGATACTGTTTTATACTTAAATGATACTCTCCCTATTATTGCAGAGGGAACTTCCATTCCCATCCGCTGGAATACCTATACTCAAACATTGACAACATTCTACCGGAATCAACAGTTGCCCGATTCTGCTATAATTAGTATTACAAATGATGACTCCCAAACGGGTAAGTCTATTCGCCTGTATCTTGACAATATTCGTTTCGGGAAATGGCCTGTGGGTATGACGGAATTACAGCCATTTACTTTTCAGTTATTCCCTAATCCAGCACAAGATCGATTAACCATTCAGGCTTCGAAAATAACGGACCCGTTGACCATTAGGATCATTTCATTGTCAGGACAAACACTTGAAACACTGAAGATGGAAGAACCATCAGACCGATATGAAGTAAACACATCAGGTTTTGCTTCAGGTTTATATGTGCTTCAAATTCTTTCACAGGTTGCTGTCAGCCAACAATTGATAACCATTCAACACTAATATGAAACAGCTTATCATTTACATATTAGTGTTGGTTGCTTCGGTATCCATACATGCGCAAAGCAATGACCTTATTTACGTTAAACTGGATACTTGGGCAAAAGATGAGCGTTTCGACAAATTGCAAATTGTTACCCCATTTTATTTTGTGCAGAACGATACCATTGAAACACTGGATTTTGAAAGCATGCGGGAATCGAAAAAAATACGCATTATCAAACCTGAAGGATTTATAAGTTATGCTTACGGATACCTGTTTTTTAATGGCGTTCACAATGCTCAAAATCCGGGTTACGTAAATATGCTGATGGTAGATATTGCCGAACGTGTTCCTAAATTATTCATCGACAGGAATAACAATTATAACTTTACGGATGATGATCCAGCAGTGAACATTCCGATGCCGTTTAACCGCAAAGAGTCTGTTCTGATTGAGTTGGGAAGAGTTGATAATTCTAATGCTTCGATTGCAGTATTATTGTCGCGTATGGATTATTCCAACAAATACAGTTATAAAAATTTGTTGAATGAATATTACGAACTGTATTATAAGGACCGGAAGTTTTGTGGTGTTGAATATTGTTTCCGCGAACAACGTTATACCGCCCGCCAGGGAATTGTGAGACTCAATGATGATTCTTTTCGCATAGCGTTGCAGGATGTTAACAGCAATGGTTTGTATGATGAAACCGAAACCGATAATATCGTTACGGCCAATTACCCTGATACCGTATTTGAGAGCAAAGATGAATTGAGAGCGATGATTATTCCCAAGGATAAATCAGAATGGCGTTTCGAAAAAAACGGAAAATTGTTTGAGATCATTCAAATAGATCCGGCCGGGCGTTATTTAACTATGCATGAAATAAAAGAAAAAGGAGTTGGTAACAGACTCACTCTTGGGCAAAAAGCTCCGAACTTCACCTATATCGACTGGCAAGGAAACAGAGCCAAACTCAAAAAACTGAAAAAATATAACGTATACATATACTATACCGGTCCATACGCCAGGAACTTTTCAATCGATACAGCAACATTGCGAACCATTGCCAATGAGTTTAAAGACTGTGTAAAAGTGATTGGATTTATTGATGTCAACAAATCCTACGAACTTAAAATATTTGGTTCGTATAGTTACCTGAACTGGATAGCCGCTTATAAAAATAAATATGTCACCCAAGAACTTAAGATCCGCGCTATTCCATCAAGTTTATGGTTGGGTAAACACAGAAAGGTTAAACAATACAACCTCACTCCGCAGGAGTTTCTCGAAACATTGAGGAAGATTGAACGTGGGGGATAACAGTTTTCGGTTTGTTGTTTGCGGTTGAGATGTCTACCCGAAATGTATTAACTGAAAACGGCAAACTACTTCCCGGTACTGAAGTTCTTCCCGATACTCACCCCAAACCAATCGTAATACTTTCCATCACGAATAAAAGGAGCATAGTTAATACGGAAACAAACTTTATTGGTTTCAACCACTCTGAATCCAAATACTGCTGTGGGCAATACTTCACGACTACTCGTTCCTTGTCCGATTAAAGTAAATCCTATTCCAAGCTCAAGCTTTTCTTTATTGGGACCATACAATACTGATGTATGAAAAGGTGCCATATAAGTATTGCCCTCCAGTGTTACTTTATTCAATGCGGTGTACGTTCCGGGGTTATAGCCCAATCCCACTCTGCCAACCCAACCCCATCGGTTTTGTTTAATCAATACTTTCTCATAGTTGACCGAATAAAAAAGCGAGTTACCTCCAAGTTCAAGATACCAGTTGTTTAATCCGGTAGGTTCTTTATAGGGTTTCTCCTCCTGCGCCCGTGTTTGTAAAAACAACAAGGTCAATAGTACTGTATAAAATGTATGTTTGAATTTCATTTCGTGGTCAAAAAACTGTTACAATATTACCAAATATTCTGCAACCTCAGCCTGGATGTTGTGCTGGGAGTAATTTGCTGCATGTTACCTCTCCCCGCATTGTTTCATATCACCTTGCCAATCAGCTGGTATATTAGCCTTCCGCTGGGAACATGGATGATATACCTGTCCGACCATATAGTAGATGTGACACGCAAAAAACAGGAATATCCTTCTCCCCGGCATCAATTCATCAAACGTTACCTCAGTCCCATTATTGTTATTATTGTTTGTATAAGTGTGGTAATTGTTTGGCAAGTGTTGCATCCTTTCTCTATTTTATTATTTAGTGTTGGATGTATCCTTGCATCTATTGTAGCCCTACACTTACTTATTGTTCGTATTAATCCTACACGGCATACAGTTTTAAACAACAAAGAGCTCGCCATCGCCATCATTTATGGAGCCGGGATTTATGCTGCCCCTGTTTTGATCTTGTATCAGCAAAAGATCTCCATCCTTGTACCCGTGTGTTGTGCCCTATTGCTGGCCGCCAATGCATTTATCAATTTACTGATGGCCTCTATTATTGAATTGAAATGGGATGAAGAAATGGACAATACTTCGTTGGTGAGAGTGATGGGAGTGAATCAATCTGTCAAATTATTTCATGGTCTGTTGCTGCTATGTGGAATGGGTATTGGGTGGCTGTTGCTAAAAGTTCCTGAGGAATATATCCCGATGTTGGTAACCTATCTGGCCATGACGTTGGGGCACCTGTTCATTTATCAAAAAAGAGAACTTCTGTTGACACATCTGGCATACCGCAAATTATCCGAAGCTTTATTCTGGTTACCCGTTATTGGTTTCTTTCTTTAATCAATTTACTTCTCACAATAACTCTACCGCTCTCTCAATTCAGCTAACCGGTCCTCCAGTTGCAATACATCGGCAATCAATACTTCACGGGCTTTACTTCCCTTAAACGGACCAACAATTCCGGCTTTTTCCAATTGATCAATCAACCTTCCTGCACGGTTGTACCCAAGATTTAACCTGCGCTGCAATAACGATGTTGAACCTTGCTGATGTTGCACAATAATACCTGCTGCTTCTTCAAATAAACTATCCCGTTCACGCGGATCAAAGTCATCGCCTCCGCCCTCTTCGCTTTCATTTTTTACTTCAGGTAGTAAATACGGTTCTCTGCCCGGTTGTGACCCAATAAAGTTTACGATCTTATCTACTTCCGGAGTATCAACAAATGCACATTGGAGGCGTACCAAATCATTTCCAACGGTGTACAACATATCCCCTTTTCCAATCAACTGGTCTGCACCATTTGCATCGAGGATAGTGCGCGAATCTGTTTTTTGCGAAACGCGGAAAGCAACCCTTGCCGGGAAGTTGGCCTTGATCATACCAGTGATAACATTTACCGAAGGACGTTGGGTTGCAAGGATCATATGAATGCCCACAGCCCTTGCCAACTGAGCAATACGGGCAATTGGCATTTCCACTTCTTTACCTGCTGTCATCATCAAATCCGCTACCTCATCAATTACAACTACGATAAATGGTAAAAATCTGTGCGGCATTTTATCTGTTGGTACCAACCGTCTGCTGACAAATTTTGCATTGTATTCTTTGAGGTTTCTTACCTGAGCATCTTTTAATAAATCGTAACGGCTATCCATTTCCACGCATAACGAATTCAGCGTATTCACCACCAGCTTGGTATCGGTAATAATTGCATCGGCATCACCCGGTAATTTGTGCGTTAGAGCGTTAAGTGCCAAGTTAT
>JAZKGH010000292.1:0-3702 GCA_040386055.1 Bacteroidota bacterium | reverse complement strand
GAGCTTTTTTCTCAAAGCATTAAACAATTATGTCATGAACTTGCAAAGAATCGTTGAGGCTCCCTTCATCTTTCTCATTCGGGTATACAAACATGTATTGTCGCCCATGCTACCCATGTCGTGCAGGTATACGCCCACCTGTTCACAATACGCTGAAGAAGCCATTCGTAAATATGGAGTATTCAAAGGCATGTATCTTGGCATTAAACGATTGTCTCGCTGCCATCCCTGGGGAGGTAGCGGATATGATCCTTTAAAATAAGAAAGCACGTTTTCCGTTTATCACATTAGTATCAGAGATAAACGGAATAAGCTGTATTATCGAATAGCGAATTTGATTGTTCTGAACGTACGTAAACACATTATTGCACATATATTTAAGATAACCCATGAAAGCTTTTTTGAAAAAAATCAGATGGTATTATGTAGCCGGATTATTGGTATTGGTAACATTGTTCTCCTTTAACAATGCCGGAACCAACTACTTCGAAATATCCAAAAACCTTGACATTTTTGCTACTCTTTACCGTGAGGTAAACGCCTATTATGTTGATGATATTGACGCTGGAAAGTTGATGCGCAAGGCCATTGATGAGATGTTGAATTCACTGGATCCGTACACCAACTATATTTCGGAATCGGAGATTGAAGATTTTCGTTTTCAAATGACCGGGCAATACGGAGGCATTGGTTCCCAAATTGGTCAGAAAGGTGAATACATCATGATTACCGATCCTTATGAAGGATATCCAGCTCAAAAGGAGGACCTGAGAGCAGGTGATATTTTGCTTGAAGTGGAAGGTAATTCAGTGAAGGGAAAAAATAGTAGTGATATCAGTAAACTATTGAAAGGCCAACCAGGTACCAAGGTAAAATTGAAGATTAAAAGAGAGGGAGAGGGTGAATTAATAAAGGTATTGACCAGAGAAGAGATTCACGTGAAGAATGTACCATACGTTGGTATGATAGATGAACACACAGGATATATTCGTTTACAATCGTTTACGAATGATGCAGGAAAGGAAGTGAAAGATGCTTTGGTAGAGTTGAAGAAAAATGCCGGACTTAAATCGGTAATTTTGGATGTGCGTGGAAATCCGGGAGGGTTATTACATGAGTCAGTAAATATTGTAAACGTATTTGTTCCACAAGGGGTAGAGGTGGTAAGTACAAAGGGTAAAATAAAAGAGTCAGAAAAAGTTTACCGCTCCCTCAATCAACCTATTGATACCGAATTGCCACTGGTCATTCTCACTAATCGTTCATCCGCTTCGGCATCGGAAATTGTTTCGGGTAGTTTGCAGGATTTGGACAGAGGTGTGGTGATCGGTACACGTACCTTTGGTAAAGGTTTGGTGCAAAACACAAGACCATTAAGTTATGGTACTCAGATTAAAATTACTACAGCTAAATATTATACACCATCAGGAAGATGTATTCAGGCACTGGATTATTCTCACCGAAATGAGGATGGAAGTGTTGGGGCTGTTCCGGATAGTTTAAAAAAAGAGTTTAAAACCAAATCAGGACGTAAGGTGTATGATGGTGGTGGAGTTGAACCGGATATCACAGTAACGCATAAGAGTTATTCGAAAATTGCAGAAAGCTTATTGACAAAACAATTGATTTTTGATTATGCTACATACTACCGTGCAAAACATGTAAGTATTGCTGCGGCCAAAGATTTTAAATTATCAGATGAAGACTTTGCTGATTTTAAGCAATTTATTTCGGGTAAGGAGTATGATTACACTACCCAAACGGAAAAGGCTTTAGAGGAGTTTAAAAAGAAAGCGGAAGACGAGAAATATTTTGATGGAATCAAAGCGCAATACGAAAGTCTGAAACAAAACTTTGCACATGATAAGCAAGCCGACATTGATCGCAACAAGGCTGAGATTGCTGAATTACTAGAGGAAGAAATTGCCAGAAGGTATTATTATCAAAAAGCCAGATATGAAGCTTCGTTTAAAAGCGATGAGGATGTGCAGGAGGCTTTAAAATTGTTTGCAGATCAGGATCGTTATAAATCACTCCTGAAACCTGTTGCAAAGAAATAAAACAATCGGCTTTTCTCTTTTTGATTACTTTCGCAATGGGTCATTTAAACCAATGTCATTGTGTTAGTATTCTCTGATTATATCATCTTATTTTTATTAGGGTCGTTAGGCGCCTTTATTGCAGGATTCTTAGGTGTAGGAGGGGGTATTATCTATATTCCCATTCTCGATTATTTCTTGTATAAACTCGGCATGCGTGATGATATGCTCGTGAAAGGAATTTTAGCAAATTCTCTGTTTACCATTATTTTTTCGGGTGCTGTATCTTCGTTTAAACAATACCGTATGAAGAACTTCTTTCCCAGAGAGATTATTTATACCGCGGTACCCGGAATGATAACAGCCTTGGTGATGACGTACTTTATCAAAACAGGTACGTGGTATTCAAAACAGGCATTTAACTATGTGTTTATTGTGATGTTGTTTGTGATCATTGTTCGGATGTTTATGGCAAAATCACCTGCCAATGACGACTCCGATCAAACCCCAAATCCATATTATTTTTCATTTACGGGTTTTTTAGCGGGTATCGTTACGGCCTTGTCCGGTTTAGGAGGAGGAGTGGTGATGACACCTATATTTACAGATGCATTAAGAGTACCAATCAAAAAGGCGAGTTCGATATCCAATGGCGTTATTCCTTTTTTTGCACTTGCCATCGGGATCTATAATTTATCGGCAACAGCTCCTCAATTGTTACCGGGAATGCAAATTGGATTTATCATGTTACCCATAGTATTGCCAATGATTTTAGCAACGTTTGTATTTGCCCCGATAGGCGTGAATATCTCACAAAAAACCAAACCGGAAACTATCCGACTGGTGTTTGCCTCATTCATCTGTATTGTGTTTATCAAACTATTGTATGAGCTATTTTCGTAAAGGGACTAACTCTCCATTTTAGTTATTTTAGCCAATAGATGCACTTTGTACTTTTTACCCGTACTTACCTCTTCGCACATTGCATAAGTCCTTAGTTTTTCAAGTTTGCGAAATACGAGTTTGCTTTTGCTTGTCATTTTAAACAAGGAACCGTTAGGTAAATCATCTAGTAAAATGCTTGCAGTTTGCTTGTTGTATTTCATCAGCGCTTTCATCAGGCTCACATCCCCACTATGAGTATATTTAGGAGCCTGCATATGTTTAATAAGAGGTTGTTCAATATCAGGGGGGAATATGCGCATCATAACCACCGGACGCATGCACGTTTTAAATTCCTCTTTCCATTCCACACCATGTGACTGATGATGGGGACCATATTTTTTGAAAGTAACATGATGGGCCAGCTCATGAATAAATGTGATCAGAAAATCGAAGGGATTGAGGTTATGGTTTATGCTTATACGATTTCCTTTGCCTAAATGAGGACTGTAATCACCTAACCGGTCTTTACGTTCAACCTCAATATGAAGGTGCAATTTATAGAGCATAATCAATTCAGAGCAATACTCTACCACCTGAGAAGGAAGGTATTGGCTCAGCACCGACATCATTTGTTTTTTATGCCGGAGTTGGATATCATCTATTTGACCAAGTAATAAAGATTTATGCATGAAATTAAAACAACCTTAAATTTAAAGTTGTTTGTTATTTTCACACAACAATACTTAATTTGGTATCATTAATATTAGAAATAAATGAA
>JAZKGH010000291.1:6151-14526 GCA_040386055.1 Bacteroidota bacterium | reverse complement strand
CCGCTGCATTTGGGCGTAACGGAAGCCGGTGATGGAGATGACGGTCGCATTAAATCTGCATTGGGTATTGGCAGCTTGCTGGAGGATGGTATTGGCGATACCATTCGAGTGTCACTAACAGAGGATCCTGAGTTTGAAGTACCCGTTGCCCGGAAATTGGTAGAAAGATATGCGCAACGGGCATCCCATGCTCCTATTTCATTTGCTTTAAATACAGATGAGGCTACCGGAGTATGGAATCCATTTGAATATACAAGACGCACAACAACTGAAGTTTCGGTGCTGGGTGGACATAATGTTCCCCGTATCATTGCCGACTTTAGTAATGTAGGCACATTAAAACCCGAAGATCTTAAAGCGGTCGGACATATTTATGATGCCACTCTCGACAAATGGCATATGAGTGATATGGGGTGTGATTTTATCTATAGGGGAGCACACAAGACATCCTTTATGTTGCCCAATGGTGTAAAAGGCATTTATGCTATTGAAGTATGGAACACATTAACGGATAAACTTAACAATTTTCCGGTTTTTACACTTCAACAATACCTTACGGCTGTTTCAACTTCGCAAACATTAAACTTCATTCAGGTGCAAACACGGGAACTGAATGATGAGATGTTAAAGCTGCTTGCAGAGAAATCAACCATTGCCTTGTTACTCGAAACATCAAACGAGCACGCTGTTGCCGATCTTCGTAATACTTTTATCCGTTTCAAACAATTAGGGGTAAACCACCCCACCATCATGAAACGCTCCTATGCGACTTCGGATGAAGAACAATTCATGCTATTTGCCTCAACGGATACCGGAAGCTTATTTACGGATGGATTTGGAGAGGGCCTTTTGTTAAACGCCCCTAATATTGCTACTCAGCGTATTAACCAGATTGGTTTTGGTATTTTGCAGGCCGCACGGGCCCGAATCACCAAAACCGAATACATAAGCTGCCCAAGTTGCGGCCGTACACTGTTCGATCTGCAGGAAACCACCGCGATGATTCGTAAGTACACCGATCATTTAAAGGGAGTAAAAATTGCAATTATGGGGTGTATAGTAAACGGTCCTGGTGAAATGGCCGATGCCGATTATGGGTATGTGGGTTCCGGCCCCGGAAAAATCACTCTTTATAAAGGCAAGGAAGTTGTAAAAAAAGGCGTAAATAAAGAAACGGCTGTACAAGAACTGATTGGCATAATCAAAGAAGATGGCTGCTGGGTAGACCCAAATGAGATGCAACCCTTAAAATAAGTCATGGGTCTTTACTTAAAATAAGTTTTTTGAAGGTTGAGGTTTTTTTATATACTTGCAACCTACTACAATTAACAAAACTTAAACAAACACATATGAAAAAGTTAATTTTTACTGCATTTATTGCTGCCGCCACAATGGTACAGGCTCAGCAAGCCGTTAAATCGGGTTCTGTTAAAAACAGTCCCTTTACTTCAGAGGCGCCATCGCCAATGAAAAAAAACACTTTAGGTAAATCCGGAACCGTAAGCGAGTGGTATTCATACCCTACTTTCCTTCAAGATGCCCAGTTATTGGGAACTTCAGGTAGTGTAGCTTTCATGGCTCACGATAGTTTGGCTAAATACATAAATACCGGAGACAGTATTGAGTACGATCGTCAGTTATTGGCAATGGGTTCGGTATTGGATCCTAAAGATGATGTAATTGATAATTCACAAAATCCCGGGTTGAAATTAACCAAATACACCAGCTACACTGTAGATTCACTTGCTTTCAGATACTTATATTGCCGTTATGCAGATTCTACTGATGACGGTTTGGGTGGAAAAAAATTCGTAGTTGATACTTTGTTTATCTTCTCTTTCAAAACACCTGCTATTAAAGAAAGAACAAGTGGTACTAAAAAATATGCTAACATGGATTGGAATACAGCTACAAGATATCCTGTAGGTTATTCTTCAATTGATACAGTATTATTAACAAACGCTGATACCAGTACTTTACCGGATGCTGGAGAACAATCATGGTTCACTAAAATTAAAGAGTTCGGATTCAAAACTCCTATTGAGATTTCAAAAGTTACCACAGGTGTTGCTAATAACCTGTTCGGATTTGTGGGTGTGTTCAAATCAGGTATCGTATATGATACTTCTTACACTTTCATCCATGCCGGTACAGGTGCGAAACCAACTAAACGTATCAACTACTTCGGTATGAGATCATGGGCTGATGATGCAGCTGTTCCTTACGAAAACACTACATTCTACAATACAAGTTTGTATTCACCAACATTTGTTGCATATCCAAACACTCAAAACTACTTCGGATTGCAAGCAGGTTCTATCTACACAAGAACTCTTTATCTTGATGCATTCTACAAAGTAAACTCATCAAACACCGCTTTGAAAGATATCAAAAATGATAACTTCACCATGACGAATGTATACCCTAACCCTGCTAACGCAAACGGAACAGCGGTTATGGCATTCAACTTAAAAACAGCTTCAACTGTTTCTATCAACATCATGAACATCGCTGGTCAACAAGTTAAATCTGTATTGAATCAAAACTTCGCTGCCGGTGAGCATGCTCAAGAGTTTGAACTTTCAGGCTTAAACGCAGGTATCTACATGGTTAACATGACTGTTAACGGTGTTACGATGACTAAAAAATTAACCATCACTGAATAATTCACATTCAACTGATTAAAAAAAGCGAGCTTCCTTACGGGGCTCGCTTTTTTTGTTATGAGAATTTGTTAATTGTGTTGCCTATGTTAACTACAGAAGACTTTATTAACTTAGCAATATTCGTTCTGTAACAGGGGTATATTTTAATAACCAATCACTTATTAACCTTATCAACCGATTACCCTCCTTTGGCTACTGCGTACTCTCTTCTTTGCCAATTTCCTCCTCCAGCTCCTCTTCCTGCTCCAATTCATTTCTATCATCCAGCCACTTACGGAGCCATTTAATACCAAAATTTGCAATAGCATATTTCACGGTAGACCCAATTACTTTTCCATTGATGGGACTTCCCTTTATTGTTCCTTTCACTACTTCTGTAATCACCGGAAGCAGGCCCGGCTGTAATAGACCAAGTGCTGCATTTAACAAGCCGCTGTTTTTAAAAGGATTAAGTTGTTCCCAAATCATTCCTTTGTAGTTGTGTTTTAAGTAGACCCAACTGCTTTCCAACTGCTCTTCTTTGGCCTCCAGCTGCATACGTATGCGTTCCTTCTCTAACCTCAGGTCAGATAAGTTATTAATCTTTCTACGCTTCATCTGATTCGTACATTATATCAATAATTTGATTGGCCACCGGTGCCTGAATAAGTTTATCCTTAACCAATAGTACCAACACAATCAGCAATACGTAAAAACCTGTCACAACGGCAAAACCTAACATTAAACTTCCCAGCATGTTTCCGAAATAAAATCCCATTACTAGGCTTCCGAATATCAATACCATAAACAGCATCACCAACACAATTACCCCCGTAATCAACTTACTAAAGATCAGCGCTGTTTTTTCGGTAAAATCTGCCTTAAGTAAGTCCAGTCGCAACTGCAAATAATCTGTGAGTTGCTGCTTCATGTTATCGGCAAACACCTCGGCTTGCTTTTCGTCTTCTTGCTTATCCATTTTCTTCTGTTTTTTCCTGTTGTAACGATGCTAATTGTTTTTTGATTTCACCTGCAAGGTCGTTTGCCTTCCCTTTTGCCTTCTCCACCAATTCTTTTCCTTCTTTTGATGTAAACAACCAAGCGATACCAGCACCAATAAAAGCGCCTAATATGAAACTAAGTCCTGTTTTATTTTTCATCTTCAAAGTCTTTCATCGAATATACGCATAAAGATACTTACTTTTATGGCAATGAATGGTTCACCTAAATGGAAATAGATAAAGTACTTGTCAAAAGATGGATGGCTTTTATAGCCCTGAATCTATTTGGTGTTTTTTTAGTGTACCAATTGCACGATTTTATTGCTCCCTTTTTAGGGGCAGTTATCTTTTATGTGTTGTTTTCAGACATGATGGATAACCTCACGGCTAAACGCAAATGGAAAGAATCATGGGCAGCCCTTCTTATCATCCTCTTGTCATTTATCATCATTCTCATTCCTATAATGGTTCTTTGTTATTTACTGTATGCTAAAATCTCTCAGGTATTGAATGACCCTACCTCTATGGTTAATGTATTGAACATGTTTGGAGAGAATATCAAATCGGTTACAGGGGTAGAGGTTTTCAGTGAGAAAAATCTGGACGGCCTTAAAATGAGTGCAGGTAATCTTATTCCTTCATTTTTGAATCAGTTGATGTGGACACTGGGGAATATCGGTATCATGTACTTTATACTATATTACCTGCTCATGCAACGGGATAAAGTATCATTGGAAGTAAATAACTATTTACCCTTTGATGACGGCAATATTAAGATTCTGGCGAAAGAGTTAAGATCAATGACACTATCCAATGTAATTGGTGTACCCGCAATTGCAATTATTCAGGGAACTGCAGCAGGCTTAGGATACTGGATCTTTGGATTAAGTGAACCAGTATTTTGGGCTGTAATTACTGCTTTTGTTTCATTGTTACCCTTGTTGGGGTCGACCCTGGTTTGGGCTCCGGCAGGCCTATTCTTAGTGGCCTTAGGAAACACATGGCAAGGTGTAGGACTATTGCTCTATGGAGCATTGGTTGTTATCAATATTGACAACGTTACCCGTTTTGCCATTCAGAAGAAATTTGCGGATGTGCATCCCCTAATCACTGTTTTCGGAGTTATTATCGGACTAGATTTGTTCGGTTTGCCCGGAATTATTTTCGGACCGTTGATGTTTTCTTATTTTATCATCTTCATTCAGATGTACCGAAAGGTTTACAAAGTCGCATAACCCTTATTAACTCATTCGTTCCATTAAGTCTAATGCTGTTGCTTTAAGCACTTCTTTCTTTACATCAGTAACCTGAACTTTTTCAAGATGTGAAAACGCTTTTTGCAGGTACTCATTTTTGAGTTGATTAGCAATATCCTTAACATTAAGTTGATTATAGATGCGTAAAACTCCTTCAATTTTCTGTTGTTCGGAAACCATGCTGTTGTGCATCAATTGTTCTATTTCCTGACGCGTCAGCGTATCTGCATTTTCAAATGCTTTGATAAGCAAGAGTGTTTTTTTATTGGAAGCAATATCTCCGCCAATTTTTTTCCCAACCTTCTCTCCTTCTCCAAACGAATCCAATAAATCATCCTGAATTTGGAAGGCAATACCTATGTTCTTGCCAAAATCATATAAATGATTGGCATTCTCGGCAGATGCATTAGCCACAAGAGCCCCCAACTTCAAAGATCCTCCAAGTAAAACAGCCGTCTTCAGTGTAATCATGTGAATATATTCATCTACACTTACATCTGTGCGCGTTTCAAAATTCATGTCAATCTGCTGCCCTTCACATACCTCAATTGCAGTTGCATTAAACACCTCGAGTAACTCTTTCAATCGGGTAGTTTTCGTTTCGCACAATAATTGTATCGCTTTGATCATCATCAAATCTCCACTTAAAATCCCTACGGTTTCATTCCACTTTTTATGTACTGTTGGTTTGCCCCTGCGGATATCTGCTTTATCCATAATATCATCATGCACCAATGAAAAGTTATGGAACACTTCTGCAGCTAAAGCCGCGGGTATAGCTTCCTCAGGGTTACCATCAAATAAATCATTCGCCATCATCACCAATACCGGACGCAGGCGTTTACCCCCCAGTGAAAGCATGTAAGCAAGCGGATCATATAACTCACGCGGATTGCCATCAAATGAAAGTGATGCAATGCGTTGTTCAATTAAAGTATAAAAGTCTTTGTAGGTTTTCATGTGAATGCGTTTGACGTTTGAACGTTTGGCGTTTGATCGTTAACAAGAAAACGCCAAACGGAAAAAACGTTTTATACAGCTACCGGTGCTTTAATGGCAGGATGCGGATTGTAATTCTCTAAAGTAAAATCTTCGTATTTGAAATCAAATATGGATGTAATATCGGGATTGATCTTCATGGTTGGATATTCGCGTGGGTCGCGGCTCAATTGCAATTCAACCTGATCAAAGTGATTTGAATAAATATGAGCATCACCAAAGGTGTGTACAAAATCTCCCGCCTGCAATCCACATACCTGTGCAATCATCATGGTGAGCGCAGCATAAGACGCAATATTAAAAGGAACTCCTAAAAACATATCGGCACTTCGTTGGTAGAGTTGGCAACTCAATTTTCCATCTGCAACATAAAACTGAAAAAAGGCATGACAAGGCATCAACGCCATCTTATTTAAATCAGCCACATTCCATGCACTCACAATCATTCTGCGTGAATCCGGATTTTTCTTAATGGTTTCAATCACTTCACTCAACTGGTCGATATGTTTGCCATCGGCTGCCGGCCAGCTGCGCCATTGGTAACCGTATACCGGGCCCAGGTTTCCCTCTTTATCAGCCCACTCATCCCAAATACTTACTCCGTTATCCTTCAGATATTTCGTATTGGTTTCACCTTTAATAAACCATAACAATTCGTGAATAATGGATTTTAAGTGAACCTTTTTGGTTGTAACCATTGGAAACCCTTTTTGTAAATCAAAGCGTAGCTGGGCACCAAAAACGCTTTTGGTGCCGGTACCTGTGCGGTCGGCTTTAAAGGTACCTGTTTCATAAATATGTCTGAGAAGAATTTCGTACTGATTCATGATTCAAATGTCTGCTATTCGTCCTAAAAGTTCTTCGGATATTTTCAACATTGTGTGTGCCTGCTCCAACCCCAATACGGGTTATCTTCTTCATAAAGTGGTCTTTCACCCATTTATAAAGGATTTTAGATTGCTGTAGCTAAAATGAATTCTATTGTTATTTTTGTTGACTCTTAAAAATTACAGAAAACGAAATTATGGCAGAAGTTATACGCATGCCCAAAATGAGCGATACAATGACCGAAGGTGTTATTGTAGCTTGGCATAAAAAAGTTGGAGATGATGTAAAATCGGGTGATATACTGGCCGAGGTAGAAACGGATAAAGCCACCATGGAACTGGAGAACTATGTAAAAGGAACCCTTTTGCATATCGGTATCGAAGCCGGACAATCTGTTCCTGTAGATGCTGTTATTGCCATCGTTGGTGCTAAAGGCGAAGATATAAGTGCATTGTTAAATGCTGCTCCAACAGCTTCAGCCCCGGCAACATCAACTCCAGCCGCGGAAACTCCGGCCGTAGCAACGCCTCCCCCGACATCCGAAATCTCAACTCCTAAATCCGAAATCCCAAATTCTTCCGATTCACGTTTAAAGGCGTCTCCTCTTGCTAAAAAAATAGCTGAAGAAAAAGGCGTTGACATCAGTAAGGTTTCAGGATCGGGTGACAACGGACGTATTGTGAAAAAAGACGTTGAAAGTTATACTCCTGCTGCTTCATCGGCAGGCAAACCTACTATAACACTGCCATCTATTGTAGGTACAGAAAGTTTTGATGATGTAGCTGTATCACAAATGCGCAAAGCCATTGCCCGCAGATTAAGCGAAAGCAAAAACGGAGCTCCGCATTTTTACCTTACCATGGCTATTAATATGGATAAGGTAATTGAAGCGCGTAAAGTAATGAACGACATTAGTCCGGTAAAAATTTCGGTGAACGATATCATCATCAAAGCTGTTGCAGCTTCCTTGAGAGCCAATCCAAAAGTAAATTCTTCGTGGCTGGGCGATAAAATCCGTATGAACCATCATATTCATATCGGAGTAGCTGTAGCCGTTGAAGATGGATTGATTGTGCCTGTAGTAAAATTTGCTGATAACAAATCCATTTCCCATATCAGCGCAGAAGTAAAAGAACTTGCCACCAGGGCAAAAAGCAAAAAATTACAACCCAACGAATTTGAAGGCAGTACATTCTCCATTTCTAACTTAGGAATGTTTGGTATTGAACAGTTCACTGCAATCATCAACCCGCCTGAATCCTGTATTCTGGCAGTAGGTGCCGCAATGGAAACAGTTGTGGTTGAAAACGGACAAATGAAAGTAGCCAATATTATGAAGGTAACCTTATCATGTGATCACCGTTCGGTAGATGGTGCTGTGGGTTCTGCCTTCCTGCAAACCTTAAAAGACATGTTGGAGAACCCGGTTAGGTTGCTGGTATAATTTCCAAAACACTATATTTAAATCCTGCATTGATGGACTTCGGTGCAGGATTTTTATTTATCCATTTAAATATTGGTTAAAGTTAAAATTAAGGAAAAATGGGCAGAAGAGATTGCTTTTTAACGTTTTTTTAGTGTACGTTTAAAAACAAAAGGCACGATTTCTCGCGCCTTTCCTATGTAAATTTGTAATGATCAATATT
>JAZKGH010000291.1:0-6141 GCA_040386055.1 Bacteroidota bacterium | reverse complement strand
ATATTGGTTAAAGTTTAATTAAATCTCTCACCAAACAACTTGTCAATCTATCAATCAATCACCGACCCAAAACCCGCTAACTTGCAACTCTTCAGTATTTAACAAGAAAATTTTGTAATCTGAGAAAAGTACCTTACACTTGCATGTGGATGATTCTTATCCACGCCTAAAAACAATCCAACCGTTTTTTTATTTTTCAAAACAAACAATCGAAAGATTCTGCGTTGCAATTATTTCATTTAAGATAATACCTATTTCATGTACGAAATTACGACATTGAACGACATGCTTATGTCAGAGCTCAAAGAAGCTGCCTCCACCCTCAACATCGAAAAGATTGACGATTACAGCAAACAAGAGTTGATTCAAAAAATCCTTGACGCCCAGGAGAATGGTGCTGAACCTAAAAAGAGAAGAGGCCGTCCCAAAGCCGAAAAAATAGAAAAAGGTGAAGCTCCTGAAAAAAGAGAACGTATTGCAAAAACTGTGGCTCCTAAAAAAATGCAAGAAGATGCGGAAGAAAGCATTCAGGAAGATAAACAACCTGAAACATCGGAAAGTCCGATGCCTTCTGTTAGAGAAACAGCACCTGAGGTTCAGGCTCCACAAACTAATGAAACATCTTTTACTTCAACTGAACAACCTCAATCAAACGAGGGAACAGAAGAACAACAAAATAATCGCAGAAACCAGCAAAACAATGAGCGTGACAGCAAACGTCAGGAACGTTTTGAACGCATGCAACAACAAAACAATTTGTTGCAGGAACTGGAAGGCATTGTAAGTGCCGAAGGTGTATTGGAGCTTATTCAGGACGGATACGGATTTTTACGTTCATCGGATTACAATTATATGTCGTCACCGGATGATGTGTATGTTTCTCCATCCCAAATTAAATTGATGGGATTAAAAACGGGTGATACTGTAAAAGGAACCATTCGCCCACCAAAAGAAGGTGAAAAATATTTTGCACTGATAAAAGTTGATTCTGTAAACGGCCGTAAACCATCTGAAATTCGTGACCGCGTAGCTTTTGAACACTTAACCCCGCTTTTCCCTGACGAAAAATTGAAATTGGGTGATACCACTTCCTATTCTACACGTATTATTGATATGTTGGCACCAATCGGTAAAGGCCAGCGTGGATTGATTGTAGCCCAACCTAAAACGGGTAAAACTATTCTACTAAAAGAAGTAGCGAATGCCATCGCAAAAAACCATCCGGAAGTATACCTGATCATTTTATTGATTGATGAACGTCCGGAAGAGGTTACAGATATGCAACGCAGTGTTAGAGCAGAGGTTGTAGCATCAACCTTTGATGAGCCTGCAGAAAAACACGTAAAACTTGCCAATATTGTATTGGAAAAAGCAAAACGTATGACCGAATGCGGACATGACGTTGTGATCTTATTAGACTCAATTACCCGTATGGCACGTGCGTTTAACACGGCACAACCGGCCTCAGGTAAAATCCTCTCGGGAGGTGTGGATGCAAATGCATTGCACAAACCTAAACGTTTCTTCGGAGCGGCACGTAAAATTGAAAACGGTGGTTCTTTAACCATCATCGCCACCGCCTTGATTGATACGGGTTCGAAAATGGATGAGGTTATCTTTGAAGAATTTAAAGGTACGGGTAATATGGAGTTACAGTTGGATCGTAAACTGTCCAACAAACGTATTTACCCTGCTATCGATATCGTTGCATCAAGTACGCGTAGAGAAGATTTATTGTTGGATAAAGCAACACTGCAACGTACATGGGTATTACGCAACCATATTGCAGATATGAATGCAGAAGAAGCCATGAACCTGCTATTGAAAAACATGAAAAACACTAATAGTAACGAGGAGTTTTTGGCATCAATGAATGGCTAAGAAGAAATGCGGATTGCGTCCCGATAGCTATCGGGAGATTGCGGAATGAATGCATCATCTGACTAAAATCAGAAAACGTTCTTTCGGAAATATGGTTTAATACAAAGTACATTTGGCTTTTCTTTAAACTCAATTACTTAATAACTAAATAAACTTAATAACTAAAATATGACAATGTTAGTAGGAAAAAAAGCTCCATCATTCAAAGCAGCAGCAGTTGTTGATGGTGGCGACTTCGAAGATGATTTTTCATTAGACCAGTACATCGGTAAAAAACATGTATTGTTTTTCTTTTACCCATTGGATTTTACATTTGTTTGTCCAACAGAAATTATTGCATTCCAAAAAAGAATTCAGGATTTTAAAGACCGTAATGTGGAAGTGATCGGTTGTTCAATCGATTCTAAATTCTCACATTGGGCTTGGTTAAATACCCCTCAAAATGATGGTGGTATCGAAGGCGTAAAATTCCCGTTGGTAGCTGATGTGACTAAAACCATTGCATTAAACTATGGCGTATTGGCAGGTCATTACGATTACAACGATGAAGGCAATATGGTTTGGGTTGGTAACCAGGGCGAAGATGCAGTAGCATACCGTGGTTTATTTTTAATAGACAAGGCAGGAATCGTTCGTCACCAGGTGGTAAACGACCTTCCTTTGGGACGTAGCGTAGATGAGGCTTTACGTATGATTGATGCATTACAGTTCTTCGAAGAAAAAGGAGAAGTTTGTCCTGCAGACTGGAGCAAAGGAAAAGACGGTTTGAAAGACAATGCTGAAGGTATTGCTTCTTATCTTTCTACACACTAATAACAGAACAATATTTTTTTCAAAAACCCCCTTTTTCAGCAATGAGATGGGGGATTTTTTATGAACTTTAGTTGTTTCACACAGAGTAATATGCAAAGAAGCACAGAGGACACAAAGTGAAGTTTTGGGGCAATAACTACTAATATCCCGCGATCATGCTTTGTGTTCTCTGTGCTTCTCAGTGCTCTCTGTGTGAAACCACAAAAGACTTTTCAAATCATCAGCGATTCTGTATTTTAGTAATCCCTAATAAAATACTCAATGACCCCAAATGACATCACCTATAAAATTATAGGAGCAGCTCTCGAAATTCATAAAAATGTAGGTCCGGGACTACTTGAATCAACCTACGAAGCAGCTTTAGCTTATGACCTAAGATTACTTGGTCTAGACGTTAAAACCCAACATCCACTACCTTTTATTTATAAAGAAATACGAATGGAGGTCGGCTATCGATTGGACCTATTAGTAAATGACACCGTCTTTGTCGAAATAAAATCAGTTGAAAATCTCGCCCCTGTCCATCATTTACAAACACTTACTTATTTAAAACTTTCAGGAAAGAAATTGGGCTTACTAATCAATTTTAATACAACAAAACTGGTTAATGGCATCCACAGGTACAAAATATAATCCTGTATTATTATTCTTTCAAAACCGCTTAAATAACTCCCCTCTTTTAGCCATAAGAAAAGGGATTTTATGCTATAAATTTGGGACTAAACCCATATACTTGCATACTATACTTACGATTAAAAACAGACAATATTTGAGTTATGACAACTTCTCAACAATCGGCACCGATGAATAAAAGAGACTTATTACAACAAAAACGCGAAGAAGCATTATTAGGGGGCGGACAAGCCCGTATTGATGCACAACATAAAAAAGGAAAACTAACCGCACGTGAACGTGTTCATTTCCTGCTGGATGAGGGAAGCTTTGAAGAAGTCGGAGCATTTGTGCAACACCGTTCCAAAGATTTCGGAATGGAAAAACAGCAATTTTTAGGCGATGGTGTGATTACGGGATACGGAACGATTAGCGGTCGTCTGGTATATGTGTTCTCGCAGGACTTTACCGTATTTGGTGGATCTCTGAGTGAAACCCACGCTGAAAAGATTTGCAAACTGATGGACATGGCGATGAAAGCCGGAGCACCTATCATCGGATTAAATGATTCGGGTGGGGCGCGCATTCAGGAAGGTGTGGTATCCTTAGGCGGTTATGCCGATATTTTCTTCCGCAATACCATGGCAAGTGGTGTGATTCCACAAATTTCGGCCATTATGGGCCCATGTGCGGGTGGTGCGGTATACAGTCCGGCCATTACCGACTTTATAATGATGGTGGAAAATACTTCCTACATGTTTGTAACAGGCCCGAATGTTGTTAAAACAGTAACACATGAAGAGGTAACCTCCGAAGAATTAGGTGGAGCATCCGTGCATTCAACTAAAAGTGGTGTAGCACATTTTACAGCAGCCAATGAGATTGATTGCATCAACCAACTCAAAAAACTTATCAGTTATATTCCTGAGAACTGCGAAGAACACACACCGAAACTTCCATACGAAGCAGGCGATGAAATGCGCCCTGTGTTAAAAGATATTGTTCCCGAAAATGCCAACCAACCTTACGATATGCGCGAGGTAATTGAGCAAGTGGCCGATGAGGGATCGTTTTACGAAGTACATAAAAACTATGCAGAGAATATTGTTGTAGGGTTTGCACGTTTGGCGGGCCGCAGCATTGGTATTGTGGGTAATCAACCTTCTCAGCTTGCCGGATGTCTGGATATTCATGCTTCACAAAAGGGTGCACGTTTTGTGCGTTTCTGTGATGCATTTAATATTCCACTATTGGTATTCGAAGATGTTCCGGGATTCTTACCGGGAACGGATCAAGAGTGGAATGCTATTATTACTAATGGCGCAAAATTATTGTATGCTTTCTGTGAAGCAACAGTACCCCGCGTTACGGTAATTACACGCAAAGCATATGGAGGAGCCTATGATGTAATGAACTCTAAACATATTGGCTGTGATATGAATTTTGCCTGGCCTACTGCTGAAATTGCAGTAATGGGCGCCAAAGGTGCTGCCGAAATTATCTTCAAAAAGGAAATTGACAGTGCTACAGATCATGCAGCTGAGCTTGCATCTAAAGAAAAAGAATACGGAGATATTTTTGCCAACCCATACCGTGCCGCTGAGCGTGGTTTTATTGACGAAGTAATATTCCCTGAAGAAACACGTTTGAAGTTGATCAAAGCATTTAAAATGCTCGAAAATAAAGTTGCCAACTTACCACGTAAAAAACATGGAAACATACCACTTTAGGAAATTTAGAATTGAGAATTACAAATTGAGAATTAATACAGTCTCATGTAATATTTCGGATTTCGGATTGGAGATTTCGGATAAAGGATCTCCTGTATTTCGCAATAGAATGTTATTTGCTTCGGGATTACATTTTCTTGCCTACTGCCTATTTTCTTCCTTGCCTGCTGCTGCTTTTAGGATTTTATTTTTGTTATGCGTCTTTGCATCTCTGCAGTTAACTGCTGCGGAGAACGAGCAACGGGTGCCTTCTACCATTAGCAATGTAACGGTTTTTTTAAACCAGGCGCAGGTTACGCGTGTGGCGAAAGTGAACCTGCAGGCGGGAGTTACCAATTTGGTATTTGATAAGGTCTCTCCGTTTATCAACCTCAACAGTATACAGGTAAAAACCGAAAACAATGTGGTATTGTTATCAGTGAGTCAGCGTAACAATTATATTGAAAAGGAAGAAAAGCCTGGCTTTATCAAAGAAATTGAGGATACCCTGCAAGCTCTCAATAACCAATTGCAATTGCTCCACATTAAACGCGAGGCCCTGCAAATGGAGAAAGATGTACTGCAAGCCAATAAAAAAATTGGTGGTGATAATTCAGGGGTGAAGGTGGAGGATTTGGAGGATGCCCTGCAACTATTCCGTAAACGTACAGCAGAAATAGGTGAGGAATTATTGAAACTTACCTACTCTGAACAAAAACTCAATCTGATAAAACAGAAGTTTCAGTTACAATTGGACGAATACAACAGCAATGAAAACAGCACAGCTGAAATTGTAGTAACTGTTAAAACCCTGGTTGCGGTTGCCAATGCAAAGATTGAATGGAGCTATTTGGTTACCAATGCCAGCTGGAAACCTTTTTACGATGTACGTGTGAAAGACACTAAAAGCGAATTGCAACTGGTAAGCAAAGCATACATTACTCAAGGAACGGGTGAAAGCTGGAAGAACGTTATATTAAAATTAAGCACTTCCAATCCTAATGAAAGTGGCAGCAAACCGGAATTGCAGACAAATTATTTAGCATACGGAACTCCAATTGCTCTGTATGATAAAAGTAATATAAAGTTACAAGAAGTTGTTATTTCAAAGCGCAAACCGTTGACA
>JAZKGH010000290.1:0-8429 GCA_040386055.1 Bacteroidota bacterium | reverse complement strand
TATGTCAATCCGCGCAAAACTAATTAAAGTTAAAAATATCCTGCAATTTAATCGCTTACTATCTTTTGCGGTTATCGCGATTGCTCTGTGTTCGTATAAGCCACTTAATATTCATAGGGTAAAAATCAAAACGGTTGTTGTGGATGCAGGTCACGGGGGACATGATGTTGGGTCAACTTATGGAGGTGCACGCGAAAAGGATGTTACACTGAGTATTGCACTCAAGGTGGGCAAAGAGCTTGAAAAGCTGATGCCGGATATTAGGGTGATCTATACACGTGATACCGATGAGTTTATCGAATTACACGAACGTGCTGGTATTGCCAACCGCAAAAATGCAGATCTCTTTATTTCGGTACACTGTAATGCTAACAAAAAGACAGAAGTATTTGGAACAGAGACTTTTTCAATGGGATTGGATAAGACTGTTGGCAACCTCAATGTAGCCAAACGGGAGAATTCAGTTATCTTACTTGAGAAAGATTATCAGGAACAATATGAAGGATTTGATCCCAACTCGCCTGAGGCCAATATCTATTTCTCCTTTTTGCAAAATGCCTTCATGGACCAAAGTTTAACACTGGCTGCAAAGGTGGAAACACAGTTTAGAGAGATTAAACGTAATAGCAGGGGTGTTAAACAAGCCCCCTTTATGGTATTATGGCGCAGCAAAATGCCAAGTATTCTTATTGAAACCGGCTTTATCAGCAACAAACAAGAGCGTGCCTATTTAACTTCTGAAGAAGGGCAGAAAGAAATAGCAAGTGCGGTTGCAAAATCGGTAGAACAGTATAAAAAGCAGGTAGAAAACCTAAAGTAGCAGAGAGATTTTAATGGCGATATGTTATAAAAACCTATTTTTGTGCCGTAAAATCATTATCCCTTGAAATACGCTAAAGAAATCAAAGTGGGTTTATTTGCTGTAGTCGGCATAACCCTCCTTATACTAGGTTATAATTTCCTGAAAGGCTTTAACCCCCTGCACGGTTACAATAAATATTATGTGGTGTATAACAATGTGAGTGGCATTGTAAAGTCATCACAGGTAACCATCAATGGATTAAAGGTTGGACAGGTTGAATCCATTGGCATGTTGAATGAAGGAGATCCATCGAATCTATTGGTTACTATTATTGTTGAAAAAAGTATCCAGCTCCCCAAAGGAACTACTGCAACCATCTCCAGTCAGGGATTATTAGGATCAACAGATATTGTGATTGCACCCGCAACACCAAGTGGCCTTATTCTCAATAATAAAGATACACTGGTTGCGGGATATGAAGAATCCATTACGACTTCGATTCAAAAAATCGTAACCCCGCTTAAAGAAAAAAGTGTTCAGGTACTGGCTACATTGGATAAGGTATTGCTAAGTATGAACGAAGTATTTGACTCAAACGGAACCCAAAAATTATCAAACGGGATCAATGACTTTTCGGGAACCTTACACAATATGCGTAACATCACAGGGCGTTTTGATAAGCTGACTGCTGAGGAATACGACAAGTTGAAAGGGATGCTCACCAATATAGAATCTATTACTCATAACTTAAAAAATAATAATGAAGCCATTGCTAAGGCTTTGAAAAATGTTTCCCGCATTACGGATTCAGTTGCTTCATCAGATTTAACGGCTACCATCAACCACACCCGTGATGTGATGAAAGAATTTGCGACTACCCTGGATAAGGTAAACAAAGGTGAAGGTTCACTAGGCAAAATGGCCAATGATGATAGCCTGTACAACAATATAAATAAAACAAGCACTGAGCTTACTGCATTAATGAAAGACATGCAGGAATATCCCGGCCGTTATTTTACCATCTCTGTTTTTGGAGGCAGCAAACGCGCAACCAAGCAAGACAAACAACGCGAAGAGAAGAGGAAGAAATAGTGAATGGTTAATTGTGAAATCTGTTAATTATGTTATTGGGTAATTAAGCTGACTATTGATTTTTAAATGCATGCGGTTATTATAAAAAATAAAGCGTGTCCTGATTAACTTTCAGAACACGCTTTATTTTTTATTCGTTTTAACGGATAATCAAATCCTAAAACCGAATTGCCCTTGCTAGTATTTGATACATTTTAATACTGCCTGAGTTGAAGCAGACTGAATTGAAATAAAGTATGTGCCTGACTTGTTTTCTGACAAATCCAAAACAATTTTCTCATTATTCCATTTCACATTATTCATTCTGTTTACTTCTACACCTGCAGCATTGGTAACGATAACGGTAACTGATTCATCAGAAGACAAGTGATTACTGATTGTTATCTCACCATTTGTAAGTGCCGGATAAACAGAAAGTCCTTTGTTTGACAGGATTTCATCAACAGATGTTTCCACAGGTTTCGAACCACCTACCACGATCATAAATCGATTGCTTCCTTTAGTCTGTGCATTGTTTACATCTACTACAAACGGATAAGATAATCCATCTGTAATCGTTACTACCTGATGTGTGTAAAGATCAATAAGATAAACCTCCAGACCTTTTACTAAGATAGAAGGATCATTGAATTCAAGTTTATAAGAACCGGATTTTGTCATACCTATACTTAATAGGATCGAATCCGATTTACCATCAAATGGTTTATAGTTAGCCGAAAGCAACGATGCATCATTTCCGATGCTGGAAATATTTACGTCTGCTCCAAACAACTTGCGAATGTCATATGCATCAAAACCATTGGTTGCTTCGTTCACATATTTAATTGCGGCTTCATCATGCAATTTTTCATCAGTAGCAGAAAGTAATTTAATGATGAATTGTTTTTGTTCCGGGCTTGTTTTAAATACTGCACCTGTTGATGCTGTGTCTGTTTTGTATATTTCCTTCATGGTCATAGCAGGTGATGCAGCTGCTGCTTTCACCCAAAATGCACCACCCGATGGAATCACTCCGTTAGTCATTGAACCTGTATGTGCACCACTAAATGCATTGAAACTTGTATAACCATTCACCGCAGGATCATAGATATAAATTACTGCATCAAGATGAGCATAATCTGTTCCTGAATAATCATAAGCAGATCCGGTTCTTCCTGCATCATGAAACGCATCCCAATCAATCGGTGATGGATAAGGATTGCCTACAAAACTCCATCCATCGTATGAACTGTTCCCGCTATTGGTATAGGTTACAGGCATACTTATATTACCAGTATTCACAGGACCGATTGCATTCATTGTTACAGTTGCCTGCGTACCGGTTGTTCCGTTAAGTACGGTTGGGTCACTTCTATCTCCACGGATAAATACACGGAAACCTTTACCCGGTGTCAATGCCATATTTGAATTGGGTGCTGCTACCCATCCATTTGTATTATTATCTCCGGGAAGACTTTCGTTATAATAATATACACTTGGAGCATTGGTTGAGGTTGAATCAAAACCATTGGCAGATCCACCTGCACCTGTCATGTATATCTCGTTTTTCCAATCAGCCAATGTACTTCCGCTCACCGGTGATGCCATGAACCTAAATCTGCGAGCTACCGAAGGGATATATCTTTCGGCTGCAACGGTGCCTGTAATATATGCTCCTGAACCGGCAGCAATGCGGCCGGTTGCAGTTGCATTTGATGTAAGGGTTAACAGATCATTCGTTGCAAGCGTTCCAGCTGTCGGTGTCACAACTCCCACTACTTGCAATGCATTGCCCAATGTAACGATTTGCGAAGCACGATTATAAGTAAGATTATTCAAACGATTAGTAGTTCCCGGTGTGGTCTGATCAAAGAAGAGACTTGAACCTAAAGATCCTGAACCGCCAATGACCATATTGGATGAACCATTGGCTACAAATGAACTTGTAGCACTATGTCCGTTAAGAGTTCCATTTATATTCAATGTGTTTGAGCCTAATGCAAGTTTACCTCCTGATAGTGTTAATGCCGAACCAATTGTAGTTGTTCCGTTGAGTGTTTGTGTTCCACTGGTATTGCTCATCAGCAAATTATTGTATACTCCGTTTGCGATGGTTTGTGTTCCAGATGCAGCATAATATTCCACTGTACCGTTCCACGTTTTTCCCGCAGTTAAAGACGAAACAGAAGTGTTGGCAGTTCGTATTTTACCGTTGTTGGTTATAGTGTTAAGTATTCCACTGAGTACACTTGTACCCATTTCAAGTACACCTCCGGTTTGAGTAGTTAGTGTTCCATTTACTGCAATATTACCAATGGCAGTATTGCTTCCACTGGTATTTCCAAGCTGAAGGTTATTATATGTTCCGGATGCAATTGTTTGACCACCGGTAGTTACGAGATATTGTATGGTTCCGGTTCCACCCCAGATTTTCTCTGGTGATAAAGGTATGGATGAAGTATTGCTTGTGGTTATCGTTCCATTGTTGGTGATCGAGCTTAGTGTTCCCGAGAGCATATTTGTTCCCATATCTAATGTTCCACCGGTAGCTGTTGTCAGTGTCCCATTTATCGCGATATCTCCAACAGCCGTATTTGTTCCAAATGTATTGCCATTAATAAAGTTATTATATGTTCCGGGCATGATCTTCTGGCCTCCGTTATTGGCCCAATAATGAACAGTTCCTCCCCACGTTTTGCCAGATGGCATAGGGTTATTCAAAGTACTTGAGATCATAAAAGTGCCATCGTTTACAATGCCCGTTAAGCTACCTGATAATGTATAGGCAAGCATATTGAGAATACCTCCGGCACTGATAGAAAGTGTTCCGTTTACAACCAGATTTCCTGTTGCATCATTGCCCCAAGAAGAGCACGTTTGTGAAAGATTATTATATGTTCCGGATACAATTTTTTGATTACCTAAATTGGCCCAATACACAACAGTTCCTCCCCAGGTTTTGCCCGAAGGGATGGGATTAAGTGAAATACTTGAGATCATAAAAGTACCATCGTTTACAATACCGGTTAAACTGCCTGATAATGTATTAGCCTGAATATTCAGAGTTCCTCCTGCACTGATAGAAAGTGTTCCGTTTACAACAAGATCCCCTGTCACATCATTAATTCCGGAAGTATTATTTGTTCCTGAAGTATTGGTTTGAAACAGATTATTATACGTACCACCTACAATTCTCTGTCCTCCGTTGAAGCTAGTATAGGAAACCGTTCCTCCCCAGGTTTTACCTAAAGGTAAAGGTGCTATGGATGTGTTACCCGTACTTATGGTTCCGTTGTTTGTAATCGTTGCAAGTGTTCCCGATAAAGTGTTTGTACCCATGCTCAATGTACCTCCTGTTGATGTTGTCAATGCTCCGTTTACAACCAGGTTTCCTGATGCCGTATTTGTATTGCTACTATTGCCTGAAGTGAGGTTATTATAAGTTCCGTCTACTACGGTTTGACCTCCGGTTGTAACATCATACAGAACGGTGCCGCTTCCGCCCCAGGTTTTACCAGATGTCAGAGGTGCAGCAGTAGTATTTGAAGTTCTGATTGTTCCATTGTGGTTAATTGTGGTTATCGTTCCCGAAAGAATCTTTGTCCCTAAGTCAAAAGTGCCACCGACACTAGTTGTCAATGTGCCGTTCACTGCAAAATTATCGTGAGCAGTCTGTGTTCCGCTTGTATTGCTTAGTGTTAAATTATTATAGGTGCCATCTGCAACGGTTTGTGCTCCTGCTGTTGCATTATATTCAACTGTACCTCCCCAGGTTCTGCCATCTGGAAGAGCTGAACCCGAAGTACTGGCTGTAAGTATTGTACCATTGTTTGTAATGGTAGCAAGGGTTCCAGTAAGGTTTCGTGTTCCCATATCCAAAGTACCTCCGGCAGTTGTTGTAAGTGTTCCATTCACCGTTAGATTATTGGTTGGTGATTGTGATCCACTGGTATTGCCAACTGTAAGATTATTGTAAGTTCCATCCACAATTGTTTGCCCACCAGAAGCTGCATTATAATTTATTGTACCACTCCAGGTTCTTCCGGTAGGTATGGGCGTAGCAGAAGTATTAGCTGTAGTAAGCGTTCCACTAATTTCAATAGAGGAGATTGGCCCGGATAATATATAAGTCCCCATACTTAAAGTAGCACCTGAGGCAATGATAAATCGTTGATAAATTGTGAGATCTCCGCTTACTGTTTGTGTGCCACTACTATTTTGAATAGAAAGATGAGTAGATGTTCCGCCAACTACGGTTTGCCCACCAGTTGAAGCATTATAAATCAACCAACTTAGAGATCCCCAATCTTTCCCTGCAGGAATTGGATTGGACGAAGTATTTGCAGTAATGATTGTACCATTGAAATTCGAAAGCCCGGCTAACGTTCCCGAAAGGACATATATTCCCATATCCAGCGTAATATTATCCTTATTCAATGTACCATTAACCACAAGATCTCCTCCTGCCGTTTGTGTACCACTAGTGTTTCCTAAAGTAAGATTGTTGTATGTTCCGGAGGCAATCGTCTGGCCACCAGTGGTTGCATTATATTGTACCGTCCCTCCCCAGGTTTTACCCGATGGTAACGGAGCCGCACTCGTATTGGTTGTTGTAATTGAACCACTACTACTGATACTGATGGAGGCTGAAGCTCCTGTCATTACATGAGTACCCATAACCAGCGTAGTGGTTGAAGAAATCGTTAACGTACCTGCAATGTCAATTGTTCCTCTTACAGTTTGTGAGCCATTACTGGTTGATACGGTAAGATTAGTATAATTGCCTTGAACAATACTTTGACCGCCTGCGCTAGCTTGATACTTTATAGTTCCTCCCCATGTTTTACCTGAAGGGATAGGAGTAAATGTTGCATTATTTGTGGTAGCAAGCGTTCCATTATTCATAATGGTGCCTAAAGTTCCTGAAAGAGTATTGGTTCCCAGATTTAATGTGCCACCAGCAGTTGTAGTAAGGGTGCTATCCACCGTAAGACTGCCACTTGGTGTTTGTGTACCGCTGGTATTGCCCATAGTAAGATTCCGATAGGTACCACTCATAATCGTTTGTCCTCCTGTAGGAGCATTATAAATGATTGTGGTGGTTGTCGCGTATGACCAATTCCTGTTGGCAGGTATCGGTGTGGCAGAAGTATTCGCGGTCGTCAGCGTTCCACTAACCTCAATAGAGGTAATCTGCCCCGAAAGCTGGTAAGTTCCCATGCTCAGAGTAGAACCTGCAACAATAATAAATCGTTGATCAATTGAAAGATCTCCGCTTACAGTTTGTGTTCCGCTGGTATTCTGTAAATTAAGGTGAGTAGCTGTTGCGCCAACTATGGTTTGCCCTCCCGTTGGAGCATTGTAAACCATCCAGCTTGCTGTTCCCCAATGTTTCCCCGCAGGAAGTGGATTGGCTGATGTATTTGCAGTCGTGATGATACCATTGTTATTTGAGAGCCCGGCTAAAGTTCCTGAGAGGACATATATTCCCATATCCAGATTAAGGTTATCTTTAATCAGTGTTCCGTTAACCACTAGATCTCCTACCGCATTTTTGGTTCCGTTTGTGAGTGTAAGATTATTGTACGTTCCGCCTGAAACGGTTTGTGTGGCAGAGGCATAATATTCCACTGTGCCTCCCCAAGTTTTACCCGCTGGTATTGGTGTTGAAGAGATGCTCGCTAATTTAAGGGTGCCACTGTTATTTATGCCGCTTAACGTGCCGCCAAGCGTATATGTTACCATATCAAGTGTACCACCGGCAGTTGTAGTGAGCGTGCCGTTTACTGTTATATTTCCGGAGACACTGTTTGTTCCACTGGTATTGCCACTGATAAGATTATAATAGGTACCTGTAGACACCGTCCCACCCGTAGTTAAAGCATAGTGTACGGTACCGGTACCCCCCCACGTTCTACCATTGGGAATCCCATCGTTATGTATGGTTTTTACCGTACCATTTAATGTAATGGTTCCATTCATGGGCCCCCAAAGAAGGTTCGATCCCATATCCAATGTTGTTCCCGTAGCCACATTGAAATCATTGGTTACGGTTACCTGTCCAGATGCATTGCTTGTTCCGCTTGTACTGCTAATAGTAAGGTTGGTATAAGTGCCATTGACAATTGTTTGCGAACCTGAAGTTGCATTATAGATAATTGTTCCACCCCATATTTTACCAGAAGGAAGGGGTGTTGAACCTGTATTTGTTGTGCTGATCGTTCCATTTACCTGAGGAGAGGTAATATTTCCGGAAAGAGTGTAAGTTGCCATGTTTAATGTAGCACTCGCTGCAATAATAAATATTTGGTCTACCGTAATATTTCCGTTTGCTGTTTGCGTTCCGCTGGTATTCGATGCCTGAAGGTGAGTATAGATTCCGGCCGCCACGGTTTGCCCGCCTGAAGGTGCATTGTAAGTAACTATACTTGCACTTCCCCATGATTTTCCTGAAGGAAGCGGATTAGCCGATGTATTGGCAGTCTGGATTTCACCTGCAGTACTAATGTTAATGCTGCTTAAAGTTCCTGAGAGTACATATATTCCCATATTCAGC
>JAZKGH010000289.1:0-2191 GCA_040386055.1 Bacteroidota bacterium | reverse complement strand
CGATTTAGGAATTTTGGATGGTGTAACCACCAACCCGTCATTAATGGCAAAAGAGGGAATCAAAGGTCAGGATAACGTAATGAAACATTACAAAACCATTTGTGAAATTGTGAAAGGTGATGTAAGTGCTGAAGTAATTTCAACAGACTTTGAAGGGATGATTCGTGAAGGTGAAAACCTTGCAGCACTGGATGAAAACATTGTTGTAAAAATTCCGATGATTAAGGATGGTATAAAAGCAATTAAGCATCTTACGTCAATGGGTATCAAAACCAACTGTACATTGGTGTTCTCGGCTGGTCAGGCATTGCTGGCAGCTAAAGCGGGAGCTACTTATGTTTCTCCTTTCATCGGTCGTTTGGATGATATTTCACAAGACGGTATGGTGCTAATTGCTGAAATCGCCCAGATATACGGAGTACAAGGTTTCCAGACACAAATCCTGGCTGCATCTATCCGCAATCCATTACACATCATCAAATCGGCACAAATGGGTGCACAGGTTGCTACTTGTGGATTGGATACCATTCTTCAATTATTGAAACACCCGCTTACAGATAGTGGTCTGGAAAAATTCTTAGCAGATCACGCGAAAGCAAATGCATAAATAAAACAGTATAATATAAGCCTCCCGATGCCAATCGGGGGGCTTTTTTTTGACTTCGAACAGGATCGCAAAAGGACGAAATGTACTGCTCAAATTTAGGATGAGGCAAAAGCAGTTTACGTTTAAAAGTCCTATCATTGCACCACAATTTTTAACCATCCAGGCAGATGCAATTCAATAAGAAATTTTACAGCAACGAACAACTACTTGCTTTATACAGAGGGATGCTAAAACCTCGCATGATTGAAGAAAAAATGTTGATTTTACTTCGTCAGGGTCAGGTGAGCAAATGGTTTTCAGGAATGGGTCAGGAAGCGATTAGCGTGGGTGCAACCATGGCACTTGATAAGGATGAGTACATTCTTCCACTGCACCGTAATTTAGGAGTATGGACATGCAGAGAAATGCCTTTCGCCAACTTGTTTTCGCAATGGCAGGGTAAACTAAATGGATATTCAAAAGGTCGTGAGCGTTCCTTTCATTTCGGTACCAATGAACATCATATTGTTGGAATGATTTCTCACCTGGGTGCCATGTTGGGTGTAGCAGATGGAATTTCCCTGTCGCATAAAATCCGCAAAGAAGAAAAGATATCATTGGTGTTTAGCGGAGATGGCGGAGCAAGTGAAGGTGATTTTCACGAGGCATTGAATACTGCGGCTGTATGGGAACTTCCTGTTATTTTTCTGGTTGAAAACAATGGTTATGGATTGTCTACTCCAAGCAATGAACAGTTTCGCTGCAAAAACTTTATTGATAAAGGTATCGGCTATGGTATGCAAGCCATTAAGATTGATGGTAACAATATTTTAGAAGTATATGATACGGTGAGAAACCTTGCCATCAGCATGCGTACCAATCCGCGCCCGGTATTGCTGGAGTGCATTACGTTCCGTATGCGTGGACATGAAGAAGCTTCCGGTACAAAGTATGTTCCTCAGGAGCTGTTTGAAGAGTGGGGGCAAAAGGATCCGATTTCAAATTATGAGACATTCTTAAAAGAGCAAAATATTCTGACGGATGAAATGATTGCAGAGTATCGTAAGGAGTTTAAAAAAGAAATTGACGAGGGTGTGGAAACCGTGCAGGCCGAAGCAGATATTACTCCGGATACAACGATTGAATTAACCGATGTGTATGCTCCGGTTGCAGAACAGGCAGCTTCTCTTTTTGGCACACTTCAACAAGTAACAGTGAAGCCGGAAAGTGAAAAAATGTCGAAGAAACGGTTGGTGGATGCTATCAGTGACGGACTTCGCCAGAGTATGGAAAAGCACGATAATCTGGTTTTGATGGGACAAGATATTGGAGCGTATGGAGGAGTGTTTAAGATTACTCAGGGATTTTTGGAACAGTTTGGTAAGGATAGAGTACGCAATACACCATTGTGTGAAAGTGCTATTCTCGGTGCAGCTTATGGACTTTCCATCAAGGGAATGAAAGCTATGGTGGAAATGCAGTTTGCAGATTTTGTAAGCGTAGGATTCAATCAGATTGTGAATAATCTGGCGAAGAGTTATTACCGCTGGGGACAAAATGCAGATGTGGTTGTGCGCATGCCAACCGGTGCCGGAGTGGGGGCAG
>JAZKGH010000288.1:0-1516 GCA_040386055.1 Bacteroidota bacterium | reverse complement strand
CGAATGCTGCGGAGCTCATCATTTTTTTTGCACTGCCTTCAACAGCATCATCCATTTGCCGCTGGGTAAGTTTTCCTGCTATATGTGATACAGACAGAAAATGCAGGGTTGCTTCCACAATTATTACCGCACCATCCACGATCAAACCAAAATCAATAGCGCCTAAACTCATCAGGTTTGCACTTACGCCAAATACATTCATCATACCCAGGGCAAAAAGCATAGAAAGAGGGATGGCTGATGCTACAACTAAGCCTGCACGGATATTACCTAAGAATAATACAAGTACAATAAGGACTATTAATGCACCCTCAACCAGGTTTGTTTTTACCGTACCTACTGCACGATTCACTAAACTGGTTCTGTCGACATACGCCTCAATTTCCACATCAGCAGGTATAGACTTTTTAATGATTTCCATTTTGGCTTTAACACTTTCTACTACGGCAGCACTGTTGGCTCCTTTAAGCATCATTACAATGCCACCTACCACTTCTTTTTCACCATTGTAGGTAACAGAGCCGTAACGAACCGCATTACCTAGTTGTACTTCGGCCACATCTTTTACTAACACGGGAATGTCATTCACCTTTTTGATGACTATGCTCTTAATATCATCCATTGAACTAATCAAACCAATGCCACGGATAAAATATGCATTTGGTTTTTTATCAATGTATGCCCCACCGGTATTTTCATTATTTTTTTCCAATGCGGCAAAGATTTCAGCAATGGTTACATTCATTGCCTTCAACCGATAGGGATTTACTGCTACTTCATATTGCTTCAACAATCCACCAAAGCTGTTTACTTCTGCCACACCGGCTGTACCATACAATTGCCTTGCAACAATCCAGTCTTGCATTGTACGCAAATCCATTGCGGAGTATTTGTTTTCTGCCCCTTTCTTCGGGTGAATGATGTATTGGTATATTTCGCCCAAGCCAGTGCTAACAGGGGCTAGTTCCGGTGAACCCAAACCTTTTGGAATTTTCTCTTCTGCTTCTTTAAGTTTTTCATTGATTAACTGGCGGGCAAAATAGATATCTATATCATCCTGGAATACTACCGTGATAACTGACAAGCCAAACCTTGAAATGGAACGCATCTCTTCCAGATCAGGAAGGTTGGCAAGGCTTTGCTCAATGGGATAAGTAACCAATTGTTCGGTTTCCTGAGCCGCCAATGTTGGTGTTAGCGTGATAATTTGTACCTGGTTGTTTGTAATATCGGGTACAGCATCCAAAGGCAATTTTGCGGCACTCCACACGCCCCAGATAATGAGTGCTAATGTCATTAGGCCAATGACAAGTTTATGGCTTATACTGAAATGAATTATGCGATTGAGCATTAGATAACCTTCTATACGTGAAATAATAGATACACTACAGCCATTAAGCTGTAAGGCATAATTGAAAGAAATGAAAAGGTTATACTAACTGCGGAGGTTGCCAGATGGGCAAGGCGATCGAAAAAAGATCAGCAGAAATAAAGCTGGCTTTAGGGCTCCCTGAAA
>JAZKGH010000287.1:853-8632 GCA_040386055.1 Bacteroidota bacterium | reverse complement strand
AGAGTCAGCATCCCCGGCAGTATATTTAATGGTGGCAACTTTATGTCCGTCCACTGCTTCCTTTTCATCCATTCCTGCCACATAGAATGACGATTCTCCTGGCCCGTGCCAACCTAAGGGAATTTGATATGACTGTTGTTTATTTCCGCAACTGATTACGATTAGCATTAATGTTGCACCCAAAATGTTTAGCGTTAAACGATTGAATCTTTCTTGTTTCATATTGTTAAGATAGGTTTTAAAGTTAAAAATGTAAACTGATCAAGCTGTGTAATACCTGTCGGATTTATAAATACACCTAAGTTATGAATGGGTTCAAATTAAAACAGGCATATTTATTTTGAATGACCGGTCTCTTTTAGGAAACTAAGTCTAATCCTTTAACATATGGATTTAACCGCAGCGAACGCAACGATTTACGCTGCGAACGCTGCGCTCCTCTCGCTGTGTTCGCTGTGGTTAAAAAACAGCGTTGACTATAACAGATAGTGCTTTAATTTGAAAACTGTTTTTATACTATATGCCAAAAGAAAAAGTCATTTTTAACTGGAGCGGAGGCAAGGATTCTGCATTGTGTTTGTATAAACTGTTACAAGCTAACCAAAATGAGGTAGTGTGTTTGCTCACCAGCGTGAATGCCGAATACCAGCGCATTTCCATGCACGGGGTACGGGTTGAGTTACTGGAAGCTCAGGCACAAAGTATCGGCTTGCCATTGCAGCAAGTATTGATCCCCGAAATGCCTACGATGGAAGTGTATGAAAACGTAATGAAGGAAACCTTAACGGAGCTTATCAAACAAGGTGCAACTACTTCTGTATTCGGTGATATTTTTTTGGAAGACCTGCGCAAATACCGTGAGGATAAACTTGTTGAACTGAACCTGAAAGGGTTATTTCCATTGTGGAAGATTCCTACGCATGAACTCATTCGTGAATTTTTAGCCTTGGGATTTAAAACCATTACTACCTGTGTAAATGAAAAATACTTAGACAAAAGTTTTGTGGGCCGGATCATTGACGAAGACTTTTTAAACGCCCTCCCTTCTAATGTAGATCCCTGCGGAGAAAACGGGGAATTTCACACGTTTGTATTTGATGGTCCCCTGTTCAAGAAACCCATTCCATTTGAGATTGGTGAAATTGTGCACCGTACCTATACTCCTGCTAAGCAGCAAGACAATTCTTCCTACGATTGCAATACGGAGGATACAGAAACACCATATGATAATGGGTTTTGGTATTGTGACCTTATCGGATTGAGCTAAGGGATTCCGGATACCAGATATTGATTGTTGGTGGTTGAGCATCCCGATAATGCCAATCCCGTCAACGTTACCACTGTATTTGCCTGAGCTTCCTCAAAGTGTCCCGATAGCTATCGGGAGAAGGCACCTGTAGTGAGGTGACGTGAGAATTATGTAACATCTTCCCAAAAAAGTGTAAAATGAACCCGTGTTAAAGCATGCAACTTTGTTAGGCTGTAAAACTTCATTTACAGCCTAACAAAAAATATTATGTCAACGTTTTCAACACCCGAAAAAAAAGAAGAAGTAACCAGCCCTGCTACAGAAAATTCAAAAGTTATTGAAAATCATAAGACTGCGGCCAAGCATCATGAGGAGGCATCAAAGCATCATGTTGAAGCTGTTAAACACCATGAAAACGGAGACACAGAAAAGGCCGCTCATAGCACAGTTGTAGCTCAGGGACACAGCAATATTGCTAACAAGGCACAAAAAAATGTTTTAAAACACCATACTATCTCAAAATCATAGGTTGAGATTTATTTGCGAAAGGCATCATACATCAGTATGGTGCTTTTTCGTTTTTCATCCTTTTCATAAACATTCGAGACACCATTTTCGTCAAATACACATCGTTTCACATATGAACAAAAAACCTTCTAGTGAGCCACAACATCCGGAACCCATTCCCCCTTCAGATCCGGAGAATGATGAAGCTACCGTTGAGCAACTTGAAGAGTATTGCAATTCTTTGGAAACAATGTTAAAAAAGGTCACAAAAGAGCAGGAAACAAACCCCTGAATTATATGTACAAACAAATGATCTCAAAAATATTTATCATCGTTTCCCTTTTGTTGTCTTTCCATCAGGCAAACGCTCAGGATTCTACGCTACAAAAAACAAAACCATATATTTTTGGTATTGGTTGCGGAGCCGGATTTGCCACAGGTTATGGGTTATCCTTTCGGTATGTTCCGAACAAATTTGGAGCCCAGGTTAACTTTGCACCCTATAAAGATACCGAAACAGAACGATACAGTATTGGTGTTACATTCCTATACACGGTTATCGCCAGTCAGATCACTAATTTATATATTTACCAGGCCAATCATTATTACTACAATTCACAAACAACCTACGTCTATAATCCAAACGTTCCCGATCAACAGGAAAAGATAAGAAGTACAGAGTCATACGTCAATAATGGAGTCGGCTTTGGCATTGAAATTATCATGGCCAAACGAATTGGCTTAAACCTTATGACAGGTTATGCCTTTTATAATAACTTTAAGCAATTAAATGTCACCGGTGAAGTAGCATTGTATTATAAATTCTAGCACTCTCTTATCCGTTTTTGTACACAAAGGCACTAAAGTTAAACAGGGATGAAAGATCACGAAGAGGACAATGAATGATTGAGTAAGGTTGCTTGAAAGAAAATCCTTTCTTATCTCTGTAGTGTATTATGCAATATCACACCTACATACCTTCTACCGACTTACTTCCTTTCATTAAATGTTACTGGACTTTGGAAGCTCTCAAAGAATTAAAACCGGAAAAACAGCGCATTGTGCCGGATGGATGTATAGAGATGATCTTTCAATTGGGTGATGTGTACAAACAATATACAACGGAGGGTTTGTTTACAGTGCAGCCAAGGTGTTTTGTATTCGGACAGATTACCCAATCACTGGAAATTGAGCCAACCGGTAGAACCCGGATCTTTGCCATCCGTTTTCACCCCGATGGATTTAAGCCATTTGCCACGTTACCCCTTGCTTCAATGGAAAACAGAGCCGTTCCTCTTGAAGAACTGTTTGGTACCGAAGGGCAACAACTCGAAACAACTATGCTGGCCACCCTCAATCTTCAGGAACAAATAGAAACTATCGAATCCTTTTTTCGCAACCGTTTGCAAACACCACATGCCATCGATTTAATCGCCAGAGAAAGTGTTTCCATCCTCCTTGCATTACAGGGACAACTTTCTGTTGGTGCATTATCCGAAACAGTGAACGTTCATCGTAGACAGCTGGAACGAAAATTTGCTGACGTGATTGGGTTAAGTCCAAAACAATTGGCTAAAATGATACGGTTGCAAACAACACTCAAATTGCTAGCCGATAATCCCAACACTTCCTTTACAACGCTGGCTCAGGAAGGACAGTATTATGACCAGGCTCATTTCATCAAGGACTTTAAAGAATTTACCGGCATGACACCTAAACAATTTTATGGAGGGAATCTGCTATTGTCTTCGCTATTTATAGAATAATGGAAAACTGTCGCAATTTTACAATTCTATCTCCTGTCACAGTTTCATTTTTGCTTTTACAAATCATACAATACATGAAAAAATCTATTTACAGTATCAGTTTACTTGCCATCATTGCCTGCAATTCTCCTGCACCAAAACCAACCGAACAAACAAACCGGTATGAACAACTTGCCCAATCTGCACGTTTATTAGGCTCTTGGCAAAACACCTTTGAAGGAGGAACGGCCAGCGAAAGTTGGGAACAACAAAATGATTCTTCGTACACAGGAAAAAGTTTTGTGGTGGTGGGAAAAGATACTGTTTCATCTGAGAGTCTTCTCCTGCAACAAAAGGGTTCTGACATTTGGTATATCCCTACAGTAAAAGAACAGAACAACGGGCAGGCCGTTCCTTTCAAGCTAACATCCTCTTCTAACAACCAACTGGTATTTGAAAATCCGGAGCATGATTTCCCCAAAAAAATATCCTATACATTTATCAGCAATGATTCACTGGTGGCTGAAATTTCAGGAGATATCAATGGTGAAAAGAAGGCTGAACAATTTCCTATGAAACGAGTTCAATAGCTATAAAAAAAATCGACTATTTAATCTCTTTGTGATCTTTGTGTAAGCCTTTGTGTTCCTTGTGGTAAAATCTTTATGTCCAAGGAAAACGTAATCTTAATTGAAAAATATAAACGCCCGGGAATTACTTCCGGGCGTTTTCATTCTTATCCATTGCTGTGCTTCCAACTTAATAGTTATCTTCGGTAAATGTGTTCCTGTTAAACATAGCCTCACAGGTTCCATAGCCTATACCAAAACATATTAAACACAAACTACTCATGGAAAACAATGAAGCAAAAAAGCCATCGGCTTTATGGACATTTTTGAACAGCAGCTTTGGACTGTTCATCTGCTCTTCTGTATTTATTACGTTTATCAGCTGGTCGTATACACAGGTACAACAAAACAATAAAATAACGGCAGAACGCGAGCAAACCATCCGAAAACTGATAACCGAAATTAAATACCGCAATATTTTGTTGGCCACTAAACTTGACTACTACCAGTATTGCGAAGATTCTATGAATTATGACGCGATCGACCAGGTATACACTGTGTTCAAAGGCGACATAGAACAGTTAATAGACGGTAAAAAGGAAGCCACTGATTTCACACCCATCTTTCCGGAATACGCCAACAGGGGACTTATTACTCTTTACTGGGAACTATCATCTCTTTCCGAACGGGAACCTAAAGCGGCAATCGATACGTTTGAAAAGAAACTGGTTCGATTCAACTTAGAAGTTCAACGCCTGCTGAAAGCGGATGAGAACACAGGAGCCGGTACGAATATGAATCCCGATGATATTGCCGCACTGGATACGATCAGAAAGGTTTTTGCGAACCATATCGACAGTACATATAGCACTTTTTTTGAATAGGTTTAACATTGTAGCGGTATACCGTTTTATTAATTATGTAGTTCCCTTCATTGGAAATCGCAGGGTTATTTCTTAAATATGTATAAACAATAACACTTCATGGAAAAATTATCCATCACTACACACTATCCGAAAGATTTTAACGCAACACCTATAGAGCGCAAACATATTATCCTTTTGGACGGAACATGGAACGATGAATCAGGACTGAACGCAGATGGGTTAGTGACCAATATTGTGCACCTTAACCGTATTTTGGTAAATGACGACAAAGAACAAATTGTACGTTACCACAGAGGGGTAGGCAACAATGACGACAACAGTTGGATTGACCAAAACTACGAAGGTACTACCGGAAAAGCAGTCGGGAAAATTGTAGAGCAAGCCTACGCCCGGTTCGTGCAGGAATGGCAAAACGGTGACCGCGTTTATATTTTTGGATTCAGTCGCGGTGCCGCGGCAGCACGTATGTTGGCCAGTAAAATAGAAACGTTTGGAGTTCCGCAAAGTATCACTATAACCCTTAAACCTAAAGAGAATAAAGAAATCCGGGTAATCGAACAGGTATTTGCGGATGTAAAAATGGATACTTCCAAAACGACAGATATTGATATTGAATTTTTAGGTGTGTGGGATACGGTGAGTGCCTTTGGGTTGACGAATAATTTTTTACGGTATGTCGGGTTAAAAAGTAAGGATTTATTTTCCGATCATCAAATCGCAGGAAATATAAAAAAAGCCGTACACCTTGTAGCCATTGATGAAACACGTAATCCGTTTGTGCCATCATTGATGAACCATGTGGAAGGTGTAACACACGAAGTATGGTTTCCGGGTGTTCACTCTGATATTGGAGGAAGTTATAAAGAAGATACCATTGCTAAGGTTTCGTTGCACTATATGATGAAACAAATGATCCTATGGAACAATGAACGAAAATTACCTGATTTTAAAATCAATCAGGACATTTATGCAGAACGTACGGCAACCGATATGGATAAAGCCTATTTCCATTTTCATGGATATGGTTGGGGTGAAAATCTCAGACGAATTCGTGTACAGGAAAATGGCAAAGTCAATCCCAACGTAAAACCCAAAGTTCACAAACTATATCAGGAAATAGCTTCCCGTAAAAATGCTGTTTCTGTGGTAGAAATTAAAGAAGGACGCAAGCAAAAAGTGATCAAGTGTATTCCGTTTCAGTATATGCCGTTTAATGTAAAACAATTGCTGGCAGATAATATTCCGTTTGATATTGTCGATTGATAAAAAGTGGGCAACGAAGAAAGTAGGCACTAGGCAATCCAACTCTTAATAAATAACTTGTACCTCTTAATTTTTTGTACACAAATCAAGAAGTAGGCAACTAACTCTATTAACATATTAACTAAATAACCTTATAACTTAAACACTATGCTAGAACTACTCAAACAACCCTGGCCATGGTATGTGGCGGGACCACTCATCGGACTTATTGTTCCTTTTTTACTCATTGTGGGGAACAAAACATTTGGCATCAGCTCATCTTTAAGACATTTATGTGCTGCTATTCTTCCAGCTAATATTCCTTTCTTTCAATACAACTGGAAAAAGGAATTATGGAACTTGTTTTTTGTTTTGGGTGTATTTATTGGCGGAGCTGTCGCCATTAACTTTTTATCAACCTCCGCCCCCATCCTTGTGAATCCGAAATTAGCCGAAGAACTCTCACAATATGGTATCACCAATTTTAACAATATGGTTCCCGTTGACATCATTAACTGGCAATCATTGTTTACCCTAAAGGGAATACTTATGATGGTGATGGGTGGATTTTTCATTGGTTTTGGCACACGTTACGCAGGTGGCTGTACCAGCGGTCATGCTATCTCCGGACTATCCATGCTGCAATTGCCTTCGTTAATTGCAACCTGTTGTTTTATGCTGGGAGGATTCATCACAGCCAATTTAATTTTACCCCTCATTCTTTCCCTTTAATCCTATTCAAGATGAACAAAGAAACAAACACCGACTTTGAAGTGCGTTCGCTCGATACAATGTGTGTAAACGAAAGTAATCTGCAACCCAAATGGTATCATTACATTAAATATGTGATCACGGGCATTTTATTCGGAATTATTTTGGTTAAAGCCGAGATCATTAGCTGGTTTCGCATACAGGAAATGTTCCGTCTGCAATCATTCCATATGTATGGAGTAATTGGTAGTGCTGTGGTAGTAGGCATTATTTCAGTCTGGCTGATTAAAAGATTTAACATTAAAACCATTTCAGGAGAAGCCATTGAGTTTCATCCTAAAAGTTTTAACAAAGGCCAGATATACGGAGGACTTTTGTTCGGATTGGGATGGGCAATAACAGGAGCTTGTCCGGGACCATTATTCGCGCAAATCGGAACAGGAGCTTCTGTTATTATTGTTACATTGCTAAGCGCAGTTGCCGGCACATGGATATATGGTTACTTCAGAGAAAAACTACCTCATTAAATAATAGTTGACATTGAACAATCAATCCTTACCCCACGAAACTGATTCCATCATCAAACGCATTTGTCAGCTACTGGGAGTTATTGGCTGCCTGGTAATAGGCTTATGCGTTGCATTGACGTTAATCATCTTCCGACCCACCTTTGCTGCAGCTCCGCAACCAACTGCTACTGATGCATCTGCAAAAGACACAACAGCATTCTGGAAACCTGCCGATATTGAAAACATTACGGATACGAAACAAAAAGAACTTGTTGCCTACGGTAAAGAATTAATTGAACACACTGCAAGGTATTTGGGTCCGAAGGGAAGCGTAACACAACTCACCAATGGAATGAATTG
>JAZKGH010000287.1:0-843 GCA_040386055.1 Bacteroidota bacterium | reverse complement strand
GGCACAAAAGCATGGGGGAATAATTATGGTTCTGTGTATGCAACATACCCAAAGTATAGGGCGCGCAGCGGTACCCAGGAAAACATCACCAAACGTATCAACGATTGTGTGGAGCGGAGTTTAAACGGCACTGCACTTGATACCCAAAGCAGGGAAATGCTGGCCATCAAAGCTTATATTGAATACATTGGGAAAGACGTACCAAAAGGCGATAAACCCAAAGGTACCGGCATTAAAGATCTGGCTTTTTTGGATCGGCCAATTGATCCGGTAAATGGAGAAAAACTATATGCAGAAAAGTGCCAGCGTTGTCATCAAACAAATGGAGAAGGTGTATTGACCTCCACTAAAACCGAGTACACTTATCCTCCGCTTTGGGGTGAACATTCCTATAATATTGGTGCCGGATTGCTCCGCATGAGTCGTTTTGCGGGATACATCAAATACAATATGCCGCAAGGTGCCACTTTTCAAAACCCGCAACTGAGTGATGCCGAAGCATGGGACATTGCAGCTTATGTAAATTCACAACAACGTCCATTAAAAAATCTAAGTGCCGATTGGCCAAAAATATCCGAAAAACCTATTGATCATCCTTTTGGTCCTTACACTGATGTATTCTCAGAATACCAACATAAATTTGGACCCTATCAACCCATTGACGACTTCAAAAAAAGTCTGGCAAAAAAGTAACTACATCGTATGACGAAACAACATAACAGAAGAAATTTCATCAAATCTATCGGTGCACTTGGACTTGGCGTTACTGCTCTTCCACCTCTCACTGCTCTAGCGTCTGAAACAGATAAAGAAGCTGTAAGTAATATGTTAGATCAATCTTCA
>JAZKGH010000286.1:0-2374 GCA_040386055.1 Bacteroidota bacterium | reverse complement strand
CATATTCATTCAGCGTGGTGGAGTGGAAGAATAATTTATCCAATGCCTGTGCTATTTCCTGTTCATTTTCAATCTGAACATATTTTCCAAGGTTGTATTGGTCAATAATTTCTTTATAGATATGGGAATTACAGGATAGTATAGGCAATCCGGTAGCCATGTATTCAAAGAATTTGCGCTCATGCGACAACAAAATTTCTTCGGGTTGATTTTTCAGACACAATCCAACCTTACATTTTTTTGAAATTTCATATCCTTCATCAGTACTTAAGTACCCATAAAAATGCAATTGGTCCTTTATAGCCTGGTATTCGGCAAGTATACTCAGGGTATGGTCAATGTATTTACCCTTGTATCCTACACAATGAAATTGGATAGTTTTTCCTTGTTGTTTGAGTATATAAATTGCCTTTATAACAGGAATTAAATCATAATAATAATCATATACGGTCCCAATGTAAAAAAGATTGTTTCCCTCAATGTGTTGTCGGTCTGATACCCGGTATGCATTGAATTGATCAAACTCGGCAAAGTTTTGAATGATGACATGTTTACGGGTAATAAAACGATTGGCAAATTCAGGTTTGGCAATAACCAAAATGGTTGACATTGTTTGTGCTGAAAGCCATTCCAGTATTTTAAACAGAAATCCAAGAATCCAGCGGAATGTATTTAAAATCCAGGGTTTATGCATGATGTCTTCATACGTATTTTCATGAATGTCATAAATTACTTTTTTGCCGCGCAAGGCAAAAATGAGCGCGAAAGGAATCAGTTCTGCATCATGAATATGATAGATATCGGCATGTTGTTTCCATGCAAGAAAAAATACTTTCCAAGTTGTAAACATCAATCGGTAGATGCGGTTTTCGGGTTTAGGGACCGCAACTACATTTACATTGTTCATTACACCACTTTTATTGCCGATACCAATGAAGGTTACATCAAAAAATTTAGCCAGTGAAGTACACTCGCGGTGGAATACACGTGTATCGGTAGTGGTGTGGACACTTGCAAAATGACACACTTTGAGTTTGCGTGTCGGTTTAGTCATAGGTTAAATGTAAAAGTTCATTGCACAGATAAGTCCAGGTAAATTTCTGTTTTTCAACTTTTAAGTTTTCAATGAAAAACAATTCTTTTTGCTCGTTGTAAAAACGAAGAATAGCATTGGCAATATCTGTTTTGTCAACGTTTACAATATAACCTACCTTATTATCGGGAATGAGTTCGGCCAGACCGCCCACATTTGTTACAATCATGGGTTTGTTGTAATAGTAAGCTATTTGGGTAACACCACTTTGAGTAGCATTTAAATACGTTTGCACTACCACATCGGCTGCACAGAAATAGTTAGACACTTCACTATTAGGAATGAAATCGTTGCTTAAAATCACGCTATCGTTTAACCCAAGTTCGTTAATTTGATTAAGATAGGGTTGTGCATCTTCATAAAATTCTCCGGCCACAATCAGTTTACAACCGAGCTGTTTGATGCGCTCATCGGCAAATGCTTCGAGTAACAAATGAAGTCCTTTGTATTTACGAATGAATCCAAAGAACAATAAATACTTTTGATCAGGGGTTAACCCAAGTTTTTTTCGGGCTTCGGCCTTACCGATTTCATCACCAAACATATCATACATAGGGTGTGCCACATACCGGGCCGGCTTGTGCTGACTGAGCTGTTTTAATTGCTCAAGCACAGAGTGCGACATGGTTAAAAAGCCATCGCAGGCCGACAAAAAATAACGGGTAAAAGCAGTATCGAAAAACTTGCGTTCGTGTGGAATGATATTATCAGTAATGGCCAGAATGCGGGTATGTTTATTCGATTTAAGAATGCGGGCAATGGTTCCCAATGCCGGAGCCATAAAGCTCATCCAATATCTGAAAATGACAATATCATATTCAGCTTTTTTAATCTTACGCCCAACCGAAAACCAGTTGAATGGATTGATTGAGTTAATTTCGGTGAAGATGGTTAAATCTTCGGGGGCAGCATCTGTAGAAAACTGTGTTTTACCCGGAAAGAGCAACGAAGGATACTGCAACGAAAAGCTGAGGATATCACACTGATGCCCCATCGCTTTAAACTCGCGAGCCAAACGTTCATTATATGTAGCAAGTCCACCACGTAGGGGATAAGCCGGACCTACAATTAAAATTTTACTCAAATCCTATTTTTTGTTTGATACCGTAGCTGTTTCTTTCTGAAGCATTGCGTGAAATCATCTCGCCCAGGAAACCGGCTAAAAAGAGTTGAACGCCAATAATAGTGGTTACCAATGCCAGATAAAATAAAGGTTGATCGGTCACATTACGTTCGTATACCTGATGGTATGAATTGTATATTTTTTCACCAATAAGGTAT
>JAZKGH010000285.1:0-7816 GCA_040386055.1 Bacteroidota bacterium | reverse complement strand
TACTAATATCAGTAAATACGGTAAGAAATTTTTCTGGGATTATGGTGATGGTTCACCATTGGACTCGAACTACAGACCAATGCATAAATACGCAACCTATGGTCGTTACAAAGTAACATTGTACTCAAAAGACAGCTTAGGACGCTTTGATACTACTTACGGATACGTAAATATCTCTAAACCGGTGGCTAAAATTGGATTCACAGCAGATGCGAACGGATTACCGATTAATATCTTTAACTGTGGGGTATTTGCAACTATGTTCGACTCTTCATCTATGAGGTTGGGTAATACGGGTATTGCCATTGATAGTGTGAAAACCAATTATTGGTGGTTTGGTGAAAACAAACTGGATACCACCAAGTGGGAAACGACCAATAACTTTAAACCAACAAAGGTTTACCGAAGCAATGGTTTGTTCAGGGTGAAACTGGTATCGGAAAGTTATCTTGGTTGTAAAGACACAACTTATGATACGGTGTTTATTAGAGGACCACGTCCAATGTTCAGACTAGTTGATGCAGGTGATACAATTGGTTGTGCTCCGTTTAAAGTACGCCTTGTCAATATGGCTGATTCATTAGGTAAATATGTAGATAAGTTCGGTAATACAAACGTTGCCGATACCCCAACACTCACTACCTATTTTGATTGGGGTGATCATGTAAGTCCTCAAACTCCGATATTCGGAAGAAGAGATACTGTTGAGTTTATATACAACGATTCAGGAACATTCGAGATTTATGGGTATGGATCAGATGCTGCATTAGGAGGACAGAATTCATGTGCGCTCGTTGCTTATCCGGATACAACCAATAATCCGAAGATTCGTGTTACAGTGCTGAAACTAAGCCGTCAGTTAACAATTGATAAATCGATTATTTGTAAGGATCACCCTGTTAACATAACAAATAACTCGAGTACAATGTACAAGGGATATAGTTACAGAACTTACAGGGATACCACACTGATTGATTCCTCATATAAAGGAATACCCGGATTTGCAATGCCATATACTTTCGCTCAAACGTTTAGTGATACCGGAAGTTATATGATCATTGGACGTCCTGAAAAGTTAGATACGATATTCTCAGCAGCGGCAGCAGGAAATTGTAAGATACCTGATACCGTGAGTGTAAAAGTGGTTTACCCTCTTCCTTTGTTCTCAATTGATACAATTGGAAGTGGAGGAATACCTAAAGTAAATTTGATTAACAACTCGGATACAACCATTAATGTTCAATACGAGTGGACTGTAACCAAAGACGGGGCAAGTACACCTAAGTTTACATATTCAGGAACCAATGCGGATCGACACTTTAATTTTGACCTGGATAATGATACCGGAACATTTACCATCTGCTTGAAGGCCTTTGCAAAAGGTATATCACCGGGTGAGGGATGTGCAGTGGATACGTGCCAGAAAATCAAAAACAGCTTTAACATCAACGTTGAGGTTCCAAATGTTTTCTCACCAAACGGTGATGGCAAAAATGACGAATTCAAGATTCGTATTGAAGGTGAGCAGAAATACAAATTGACGATTTACAACCGTTGGGGAGGTAAAGTGTTTGAAAGCGGTGAAGCGAAAAAAATGTGGAATGGTAAAACCGACAATAACGGATCCGAATGTCCGGCCGGTGGTTACTACTACATCTTCGATTACCAGTTGAGAACAGAAACGGATAAGACAAAAACAGGATCAATAACCTTGATCAGATAACCAGATAGGTTCAAGATAAAACGGTCGGAAGTGAAAACTTCCGACCGTTTTTGTTTGTGCCAATGTGAAACGATTTTGTACGGGCAATACAAATACAATAGCCTGGGATTTAAACCCCAGGCTATTGTATTATTCTACTGAATAATTTAACCTTTAAAAGATAGGGTGAACTAAGCAGTGAAGCGTTTGGTAATAAGTGTCTCCAGTTCTTTTACAAGTGCATGATCACTTTCCCAGTTATAGGTATGTTTAAGTTCTGTAAAATAACGCATAGCTTCATGGATATTCTCAGAGTTATTCAGCTTATCAATTGCTTTTACATATTCAACCGAACTTTCATTAAACAACTCATTTACCAGGGCAATTTTCAGGTTCACATTAATAGCTGATTTCAGACTGCCAATATTACTAACGATACGCTCTGTAAGATCGGGTTGAGGAGGAAGTGCACTGGCAATTTTTTCGTGAAGCGATAATTCACTGATGACTTCTTTCAAAAGAGGTATTGGTTCCACGATTAGTTCTTCCTGTTGTTGTTCAATAATTTCGTCAATGATTTCATTCTGAATTTCCGTTTCCGTTTTTTCTTCAACAGCAGGAGTTTCTTCAATGTGTATAGATTCTTTTTTAACCGTCACAACCGACTTTTCCGGAATATCATTGACGAGTGAAACAGGAGCAGTAAATAATGTAACCGGAGGTTGTAATTCCTGTGTGGTTTCAAGGTGAGTAGTAACAATCGGTTTTTTTTCTTGAACGACAACAGCGGGTGTTACCTGCAATAATAAATCATACAGGGCAATGCATTTTTGTTTAATCAATTCATGTTGAATAGCGGATATACCATCCTGATAGGATGAAGCTATTAATGCATCCAACTCTTTGGAATGTTTTTGGATGGCTGTTGCTAACTCGTTTGAATTCATTCGAAAAGTATTATGCTGCAAATTTGTAAAAGAAAAGGTGAAAAAGTACTGTATTTTTACCACATTGAAAGGAACGTATGTTTTTAGAGCCTAAATACAACACAGGTATACGAAAAGGATGGATAGAAGTGGTGTGCGGATCGATGTTTTCCGGGAAAACGGAGGAATTGATCAGAAGGCTGAACCGCGCCCGCATAGCGCAACAGCGGGTAGAAATATTTAAGCCGGCCATAGATACCCGTTACCATGAAACGGAAATTGTTTCGCACAATTCCTCATCTATTGGCTCCACACCTGTGCTGTCATCTTTGAATATCTTGCTTATGCAGCATGAGGATGCCGATGTAATTGGGATTGATGAGGCACAATTTTTTGATGAGGAGATTGTATACGTTTGCCAAACCCTTGCTGAACAGGGTAAACGGGTAATTGTAGCCGGTTTGGACATGGATTACCTTGGCGTGCCCTTTGGGCCAATGCCTCGCTTAATGGCAATTGCCGAATATGTAACCAAGGTACATGCTATCTGTATGGTATGCGGTGATTTGGCTTCTTACTCTTTTCGCAAAAGCAAAAACGATTCACTGGTGATGCTGGGAGAACAGGATACTTACGAAGCACGATGCCGCCACTGTTTTAACGAAGGCATGAAAGAATCTAAAAGTCGAGACTAAGCGAGAAATAGTACACCGGTTTTTTATTGACCTCTCCATCCTGAATCCCCCATGCCGCATCAAAGCGCATAAAATAACCCAGAAATTTGGTACGCAATCCGCCACCATATCCGGCAACAATAGGATCACGAACATTGATAACCGTTGTACTTATATATTTAACTGCTACTGTTTTTTGATTATAAGTATTTTCTTCCGAATAAGGATCCGGTCCCACCCAAGCAGTACCAATATCAAAAAAGGGCACTACCTGAAAATTGGAAATAAAGGCAGAGCGGATAGGGCGGTTGAACAAATAGCTGAAGATGGGAAAACGAACTTCATTATTGATTACCGCGAATGAATTACCTGAACGAATATTTTGATTAAACCCTCTAAGGTTCGTGGCCAAAGCTTGAAAAGCATAGTTTACCGAAGTGGGTGCACTGCTCGAATTTTCAAAGGTTGGAAACAGCCAATTATCTACACCCCCTAAAATGTACTTTACTTTTGAAGGGCCAAAGGAAGTATTGTATGTAATGCGTGTTGCAAAAATGAGCTGCCGATGAATTTTCTGGTAATGGCGCAAATCAAAACCGAAAGTGTTCAATTGAACTTCTTTATTTTCTATGTTTTGGTAGCGCTCCACAAACACTTTAAATTTGGTGCCATTCCAAAGATTAGCTCCTTTAGGCATAGCATTATCAAATACCAGTTCAAGCTTACCACCCACCCAACGGTTGAGAATATCAGGTAACTCAATAGCGGCTCTGGAAGAACTTAAAAACACATCCCGATCTTCGCGCCCGAATACATTGGCTCTCAAGCTTACAATAGGATTGAACGGGAACGTAACCTGATAGCGGATTTCATGAGAGGTGCTTCTAACGTCTGTAGGTTGAGGGAAAATATCGGAAGTACCTTTGCGCACTTGGCGGTAGAAAGTAATCTTGTGGTCGAAACGTTTTTTAAGTGTTTCAAAACTTGCGAAATAATCAATGGTACTGAGGTCAAACGGGAAACGAAAGCCTCCTGTTAAGCGGTAATCTTCAAACAGGTCAACTGCTCCAAATTTAAACATACCATTGAGGCCATTGTTAAACATATTGCCGGCTGCCGGAGTGATAGGTTGATAATAGGTGTTGATTACAGAATTATCGAGCTGTGTAACTACAAAATCAGGAAAGAAGGTAATGTTGTAAAAACTTGGAGCCGCCAGTTTAAATCCTTTTGCTGAAGACAGTCGCACTGAAGGTTGATTCACCACCACATCTTCTGCCTTCATTGTTTTGGGTGTGAATTCGTTTACAAAGAAATAATCATACGTAACAATAGGTGTTGGTTTGATAATGGTTGTTTGTGTTTCGTTACTGCCTTTTACCCTGCGCTGACTATAAGTTATGGGACCTGATGCAAACTGTTTGGTAGCAAAACCACTTTTCAGCCTGTACATGGTCGGATAACTTTCAATACGTTTTGACTCTTCGGGTATATCTTTAATGAGGGGTGAGTACTTAATATAATATTTTCCTCCGGTCATGATGGTTTCATACAATACGGATGATTGCTTGCTCACATCATGGGTCATGATATTACGCTTATAATTGGTAAGTGGATACGTGAATACAATAGTTTTGGTATGGGTGATTGTATCAATTTTGGCAACACTGCTATCCAGTGTAATTTGTTTTCCTTCATATTCAAAGGTGTTACCAAGCTGCTTGAGTTCATCAAAATACAATGTATCGGAAGCCCTTTCCTCATCTTTATAAGAAATAACTAATTCACTAAAGTCATACTCTTGTTCATAGCGTGCCACATACCTGTTTTTAATACCGTTATAATCGGTAAGGTAAGCGAAGTAAGTATTATTGTATTCAATCGGATCTGTTTCGTTGATATTTGGAGTATGGGTAAGACGAATAAGGTCGGGGCTGTTATTTTCGTAATCATACAAATACACATCAAGGTTGTTATCCGGTGGAAGCAATGGACCAACCGGAGCGCCTAGTTTCTGGCTGTTTCGGTTGGAGCTGAAAATAATTTTAGAAGAACCGTCTACAAAACGCGGATACAAATCATCAAATGCATCATTGGTAAGCTGACGTTCTCTGCGGGAAATCATATCGTATACAAATAGGTCTGATTGGCCTTTGCGGGTAGCTGAAAACACCAATGTTTTTTCATTATCACCCCAGGCAAAAGAGTTGATCTTGTCAAACTTGAAAAACTGTATGGTTTCCCTGGTTTTGTTAATCAGGTCAACGGTGGTTAAAAACAGCTTCCCTTTCTTCTCAAAGATGAAAGCAAACCTTTCACCACCCGGATGCCAGGCCATCATTGGAAAAGAATGGTCGAGTTCGAAAGCATGGTATTTTAAACCCCCACGAAATATCTTTTTTTGTTTACCGGTTTTGGTATCCATCAACCATATTTTATACTTACCATATTTATTGGTTGAAAACACGAGTTTATCGCCACGCGAACTCACTTTCATCTGAGGCTCCACAAAAGGCATTAACCGTTTTTTGATTTTGAATTCATTTACAGGCAAGTTGCGAAGGGTATCTTCCTTGGCGTATTGTTCCTGAAAATACTTCATCACATCCTTACTGGTTTGTTTGAGGTTATCACCCGTAATGTATATCAGCGCACTCTCATAATTGCGGCTGAGTCGTGTTACGTACAACATATTTGGGATCACCTCATCACCATATTTTTCTACGAGAAAATACCAGAAAGCCTGTCCTGCGAGCTCGGGTTCGTTTTGAATGAGACGGTTAAACTTTTTGATTTTTTTCCGGATGATAATATCCTTCATCTTATTGTTTTTCTCAACATCCCACGATTTGCCAATGTATTGCGTGAGACCGAATAAATACCAATCGGGAAGGTTGAGCAAAGCGGCATTTTGGATTCGGTCCTGCAGCGATCCGCCAAATAACAACTCATTTACTAATACCAGTGCCAGACCTGATTTGAGCTGGCTTTCAAAGTCGCTATGGTTACCGTTAAAGTATACAAACACTTTATTACTCACCACCTGCGAATACCCTCCGGGGTTCTGAGCCTGATCACTGATTACGTTAAAATTGGTTTGTTTGAAATCAGAGAGGGTATTGTACACAATGATTTCAACCCGGCCGCTAAGGCGATGATCAACCCTTGTTTCGATTTCATTTAAATAGGTTTCGGACAAACGTGCGGCAAACGCAGCCAACTCGCGGCCACCTGAATAAAAATAACTGTCAAAGTTTTCGGAACGGATATATGACCATTCAAACTTTCCATACTGCACCCTGCTTTGGCCAAAGTTGGTATACATGCCCTGAGCAAACGCAAGAGCCGGAGCAATGAATACTGCCAACAGCAAAAGATATGTGAATCGGTAGCGCAACAAATTTGTGGTTCGGGTCAAAATGCTACCAAATTTGGGCATTCCTTACGTATAAAACAAGTTACATTTTTGCAAAATTAGGTTGCAGCAAAACGCAGCATGTCCCAAAAGAAACAACATATTTGCGGCATGATCACAGTACAGTCTTTTACATTCAATGAATTTCAGGAAAACACTTATGTATTATTTGATGAAACCAAAGAGTGCGTAATTATTGATCCGGGATGCCACAGACCTTCGGAGCAAAGGGAATTGGTTGAGTTTATGCACACCAATGAATTAAAACCGGTAAAGCTATTAAACACACATTGCCATATTGACCATGTACTGGGCAATACATTTGTGGTAGAACGTTTTCATCTTTCATTATACATGCATGAAGGGGAGTTGTTTACCTATAATGATACCTTGCGCTGGACAACCCTATTCGGTATTCCACCACTTGAGATTCCCGAAAACAAAGTATTTGTAACCGAAAAAGACACCATCACATTTGGAAACAGCACGTTGAATATTGCGCATACTCCCGGGCACTCCAAAGCATCCATTACCTTTTACAACCTCGAAGAAAAGTTTGCCATTGCCGGTGATGTATTGTTTATGGAAAGTATTGGCCGTACAGATTTACCCGGTGGAAATTATGAAACATTGATCCAAAGTATTCAGACAGTATTGTTCAGCTGGCCAGATGATATCCGTATTTATTCTGGTCATGGATACCCAACAACCATTGGACATGAACGGAAGTTTAATCCATTTTTGACCCCGTAATTAAGTAGGATCCAGAAAATGTCGCACTCGGATTGAACCATTATGAACATTAGCGAAAAGGACTTAACAATAACCTAACAAGCGTTTATTCGGAGGTCGCAATTCTATTGTTCTATAACAACCGGGTCAGGGAAATGTCGCACTCCCGAAAACCCCTGTAACGGAAAGAAAAAGAGCTGTCCTGTAACAATTGGACATGAACGAAAATTCAATCTATTTTTAATTCGAAAAAGACGTTCTGATTTTCATTGAAAGAATTAACTTACTTTGAACAGATGCAAAGCCAATATCTGTTTTCAATAGCAACCCGATACATAATGGTATTGGGTGTTTTTTTGTGCATTGG
>JAZKGH010000284.1:4692-6484 GCA_040386055.1 Bacteroidota bacterium | reverse complement strand
GACTTCTACCAGGAGCGTTTTATGGATCTCACTATCTATAACGAAACATATGATGCGTTTTGCGATGCCATAACCAAACCCAATGCACATATTTTAGAAATCGGTTGTGGTCCCGGGAACATTACTAAATATGTGCTCTCACACAGACCAGACTTTATCCTTGAAGGCATTGACATCGCCCCTAACATGGTAACGCTTGCCAAACAAAACAATCCCGATGCATCATTTAGCGTGATGGATTGCAGGGATATTGATCAACTCACATCCAAGTATGATGGCATCATCTGTGGTTTTTGTCTGCCCTACCTTTCTGAAACAGACAGCATCAAACTGTTTACAGATCTTGCTTTTTTACTAAACGAAAATGGCACCATATACATCAGTTTTATGGAAGGCACACAGGAGCAATCAGGCTACCAAACCAACAGCCGGGGAGATCGCGTCTATTTTTATTACCATACACTAGAAAACGTGATACAACAACTCATAGCAAATGGATTTGAACAACCAACAGTTATGAGGGTAAACTATTCCAAGGCTGATGGCACTGAGGAGGTGCATACGATATTGCTGGTGAAGAAATAATTGCGGGTTACGGGTTTCTTGAAGCTGCCCTCCTTGCAGGAGGGCAAAAACTATTGCTTGCAATTGTTTTGGGTGGTGATACCCTGCGACAATACTTTACGTTGATTTTTTTATGTAAAAAAACTGTGCGACCATTAGGAACGTTGCGAATGATTTGCTGCTGTAGTATGTTTGTACCTGATGACTTTTCGCGAATTATATAATCATGTATTGCATACATCCGTTCCGGATGATGCAGCATTACCATATATCCTGTACAATTGCTTCCTACAAAAAAAGGAACAGTTATAACCACGTACGGCCAGGTGGAAAGTGCAGTTTATTTTGTCCGCTCGGGCATTTTGGAAATAACCTTAAAAAGTAACGAGACAGAAAAGATCCTTGATTTCTTTTTTGCGGGAGATATGCTTACTGCCCTTACTTCCTTTTTGCAACAGCAACCTTCGGATGTTGAGATAGTAGCACTAACCGATTGTGAGTTGGAAAAGATTACACACACCGATCTGCAAAAAGCATATGTTCATTCAGCTGATGCCAATACCTTTGGCCGGCTGATGATCGAACAGGCTTATCTCAAAAAAGCCAAACGCGAAAAGGACCTGCTTGCCAAAACGGCTGAGGAGCGTTATGCAGAAATGCTACACACACACAAACAATACATTACCGAAATACCGGTAAACAAAATTGCACGATACCTGGGTATTCAACCGGAGAGCCTGAGCCGCATTCGCAGAAAGCTTATTTCCTAACATAGGTTAAGGGAGAGGCAAACCTGCAGGTATTAGTTTTGCCGGAATTATGATAATAGCAATTATACCCACACCACTTGAACTGTTTCTTGATCCTGTTTCCTTATGCATCTTTGCAATCTACCTGTTGCTCATGACCTGTGAAAAATTTTTCCCTGCACGTAACCTTCCGGTCATACCCAACTGGAAAATAAAAGGGTTACTCTCCTACTTCCTGTTCTTTTTTATTTCTTCCTACCTGCCTTTTTATTATGCAGAATGGCTCCCCTCTAAACCCCTAATTAATCTTTCACATTTTAATAGTACATGGAGCGCTGTTGCCGGTGTATTATTATATGAATTGGGTGTATACATATGGCACCGCAGCATGCATAGTCATTCGGTATTATGGCGGGTATTTCACCAGCTCCATCACAGTGCCGAACGTCTCGATACCTTTGGAGCTTTCTATTTCAGTC
>JAZKGH010000284.1:0-4682 GCA_040386055.1 Bacteroidota bacterium | reverse complement strand
CATTTGTTTTTCAATTATCCTTGGTCTCCAACCTCAGTCCATTACCATTGTATTGCTGGTCACCAATTTGTTGAGTATTTTTCAGCATACCAATATCCGCACACCCCAATGGTTAGGATATATCGTACAACGTCCCGAAAGTCATTCCATCCATCACGCCACCGGTGTGCATGCCCACAATTATTCCGACCTACCCTTGTTCGACCTGATGTTCGGAACCTTCCAAAATCCCAAAGACTTCAGTGAATCAACCGGGTTCTATCCGGGCGCTTCTAAGCGTATCAAGGAAATGTTGATCTTTAAGGAAGTAAACAAACCGGGAGAGATGTAAGATTTCGGATTGAGAGAGTTGCGAACGGTGAATTGCCTACTCTCTTTTCGTATCTTTCGTCCCGATAGCTACTATTGGTATTGTGTAAAAAACACTCTCTGCACGCACTCTTTTCTTCAATTTATAGCTAATCTTGCACCCGTTTATACAACCTATCAATGAAAATATTTGATGATGACCAATTGCTGAAAGATGCCCTCAAGCAGTTTTTTGCTAAATATCATTTTGCAGATGGCGGTTATGAGTTAAAGTGGTTTAAGATCAAAGTCGGGTTTGTATACATTCCCCTTCCCAATATTCCCTCAAGGGTTGCCGTAGCTAAAATCCACGACATTCACCACGTGCTCAACGAATATGAAGCCACTCTGAAAGGCGAATCTGAAATTGCCGGATGGGAAATTGCCTCGGGCTGTGGCACCCATTTTGTGGCATGGTTTTTAAATTTAGGTTCTTTCTTTTATGGCCTGTTCTTTTTCCCACGAGCCGTATTCAAAGCCTTTATGCTAGGCAGGCAGGTCAGGACCAACTATTACCTCACTCCTTTTGTTTACAATGAACTGCTGCAACAAAAACTTGGAAATGTCCGAACTGCCATCAAAACCAATCCACCCAAACCATTATCACTCTCCGATTATCTATCATTTATCGGGTATTGTCTTTTTACACTTGCACTGGCCGGGGTTGTCTTTTATGGCTGCTGGTGGATTGTTATTGAGTTAATGAGTTATTTAAAATCGCCCTCCTTACAGCAGGGCGAAAATAATTGCCACAATTGTTTTGGTGGCGATTCCTTTGACAATACTCTTTATTCTTTATATAACCAGCTATCGGAATCATGTTCCAAATAATATACTGAATAACTCAACAACCCATTAACCAATCAACTAATTCTTACCTTGGCCACCATGGAAACAAACACCTCAACCCGACTTCCCGTTATTGACTTCTTACGAGGCATTGCTTTGTTTGGAATTTTGGTGGTGAATATCTGGGTGTTTAGTACTTCGTTTATAGCATACGAGGAATGGACTACTCATTTTTCACCCACCGTTGATCCGCTATTGATGCGCGTAAGTGCCTTCGCGTTTGAACAACGTTTTGTTGGTATTTTTTCATTATTGTTTGGGTTGAGTATTGCTATTCAACAGCAACGTTATGCCGGGAAACAAGTTTCATTTGGCAGGTATTATTTCAAAAGAAGCATCGTGTTCATTGGGTTGGGCATATTGAATATTCTATTATTCTTTTGGGGAGATATTCTGTTGATTTATGGTGTGCTTTCTTTGCTGTTATATCCGCTATTAAAACTTTCCAATAAAACACTGCTTTGGATTGCTGCAGGTGTATTTCTTGTTCCTTTAGGCTTGTTTCTAAGCGGGCCTTTTAAAATGATGATGCATGAATATGAAGAAGGTATACGTAATTATTATACTCCCGAAAGTCTAACGCTTACATACCAATCGGGCTCCTTCACAGAAATGATGATAGCACGGATACGGGAATACATTTCTTATAATGCCTTAAATATTCAATGGCAACGAACCGCTTTTGCTATCATGCTGGTAGGGTATGTAATTGGACGTTCACAGTTATACTTAACCTACACACAATACGCCACTCCTATTAAATGGATATTGGCAGGATGCATTATCTATACGTTGGCTTTTGGCGGATATTTTTTTATCGGCAAACAAACATTGCTACCCTGGGAAGTCTTTTTCTCGCTTTACACACTGTTCATTCCTGTCTCCATTTGTTTATATATCGCATTACTGCTTTGGGCATTTCAATTCAAACCGCTACAACTAATAACAAAATATATATCCGATTTGGGCAGACTCTCTCTGAGCAATTATTTTTTTCAATCTATCGCAGGATCCTTCCTCTTCACCCATGCGGGGCTTTGCTGGTATTTCCACACCACACCTTCCACTAATTTTCTGATTGCACTGAGTATATTTGGATTGCAACTGCTGCTAACCCATCTTTACCTAAAGAAGTTTACAACCGGCCCAATGGAAATACTGATACGAAAGTTGACTAGTAGATAAGTTATTGAGTTAATCAGTTATTGAGTTAATTGACTATTTCCTATTCTTCGTGCTCTTTCTTCTTCACTTAATCTTCGTGCCTTCGTGTACAAAAAAATTACCCACACTACTACTCTATCAACCAACCACTTTATCAGCCTTATCAACCATACAAGTAAATATTTCATTTACACTTTTGCCATAAATGTGGTTATTTAGTAGCCGTTCTTAAAACACAACACCAACATTTTAATCAGCGTATGTTTACACACTTTCATATCGACTGGCTTATGGCCAATAGAACAAAACTGGTAAAAATTATTGATCAGTACTCTGACGATTTTTTATTTGAAGTACCACAAGGATTCAACAATAATATTATCTGGCATATGGGGCATATTGTTGTTTCGCAACAACGTGTATTGTATATGAGAAGCGGCTTACCAATGCATATCTCAACCGTATACCACGACTTTTTCAAAAATGGAACTTCACCCTCAACGTGGTCAGGCAAACCTGATACTGCAGAAATTAAAGACTCCCTTCTGAATACTGTTGAGAGGCTTAAAGAGGATTTGAAAAAGGATATCTTTCATAAGTATGAACCAATGGTAATGCCTGTAGGTTATACTGTAAATAACCATTTGGAAGGAATCTCCTATACCAATTTACATGAGGCAGAACATACAGGAAACTTGTTGTATTTAAGTAAATTCATGAATACTAAATAGGCACATATGCACTCAGATATCTTCAACCGGCAGCTTGAATTCATTAAAGAGATTGATAAACTCAAATACATCCAACGCAAAACCAAATTATTTAACAGCAACCGCCATGAAAATGATGCAGAACACAGCTGGCATTTAGCAATGATGGCAATGGTTCTGGCCGGGCATTCCAACACGCCCGTAGATATACTAAAGGTGCTTAAGATGGTATTGATACATGACATCGTGGAAATTGATGCCGGTGATACCTTTCTGTTTGACACTACCAAAAGCCACTCCAACACAGATGAAGAATTGTTAGCGGCCAAACGAATCTTTGGTCTGTTGCCAACTGAACAAGCAGAGGAGTTCATTGCTATCTGGGAAGAATTTGAGGCAGACCAAACCGCAGAAGCACAATTTGCAAAAGCACTTGACAGGCTGGAGCCCATGATGCAAAACCATTCGAATGGAGGAGGTACCTGGAAAGAGTTTAACATTCCCTATCAAAAAGCATACGATATGAAAAAAGGAATCCAAAAAAGGTCGATGACCATTTGGAAATATGCAGAACACTTGCTCAATGACAGTGTAGCAAAAGGAATCCTTGATAAGAGTTGATTAAGTAATTAAGTTTATTGGTTTATTAAGTTAGTTCTTGTCTTTCATTTATGCTGTCCCATAAACTCATCACTTTATTAACATTTCTACTTATCAACCTATTTACTCTATCAACCAATTACCTAATCTCCATACTTAAAATGAATAACCCTTGCATTTCCTTTAGCGGATACATTTGCGATGTAGAGGTTGTCGTATTCATTTTCAGGAATGTCGCCATATACAGAACTGCCTAGTAAAATATTCAACAGCACATTGGTAGTATTAGAGTGGCCGGCAACATACACAACCTGATTGCGATAGTTAAGCAAGAGAGAATCAGCCAATGCGTTTAGTTTAGAGGGATCGTAAATCCTGACGGATAATCCATTCTTACCGGCAACAGATGCTGCCGTTTCCTGAGTTCGTTTATAATTGGTAGCATAAGCCGCTCGAATTGTAGTGGTATGAAGTACCCTTGCCAATTCGGTGGACCGTTCCTGCCCGCTCACACTGAGGCTTGGATCAGCACCTATGCCGGTGGTTTCCGCATGACGGGTCAAAATAACAGTAGTGGTTGAGTCATTAATATACTCCGTGAGACGAATAGTATCGTTTTTTGTAACGTAAACAGTATCTATTTGGGTAACTGTTTGCACCTGAGTTTCCTGATCTTTTGAACAACCTATAAAGATTATTAATACAACTAAAACAGACAGCTTTATTCTCACCCGCATTTTATTTGATTATGGATAATCAATCTCTTTATGACCCCACGCTTCAGTTAACTCAGTGTGACAGTACTCCTAATAACTCAATAACCAATTAACTAATTACTCTTTCCCACTCAACTTAGCTCCGGTATTTTCAGTCCACACCAGATTCAATCCTATGCGGAAATAAAACGTTTGTGCTGTTCTGGGTTTCATATATAACAGAATATCGTCCTGTACAATGTAAAACTGAAACGCTCCCATTTTAACAGCCGTACCAATTCCAATATTATTAGCC
>JAZKGH010000283.1:0-7101 GCA_040386055.1 Bacteroidota bacterium | reverse complement strand
TACGCATGGTCAATATTCCTGCGCGATATGTGAGCGGATATATTTGTCCGCATAACAACGGTATGCGTGGTGACGGTGCCACACATGCCTGGGTAGAAGCCTACCTGCCGTTTTATGGTTGGCTCGGATTTGACCCCACCAACAACTGTATTGCCACCGAAAAACATGTACGCTTAGCAGTAGGACGTAACTTTAGTGATTGCTCTCCCGTAAAAGGTACTTATCGTGGTGGGGCCGAACACACATTGGAAGTGCAGGTTTCGGTACAGTATGAAGACGAAGAAATACTTCCTGAACCTGTTACACTTATTCACCTGAGTGAATTGGGCGATATGGAAAAACAACAAGCTCAGCAAAGCCAACAATAGTCTCTCTTCTATTAGCATTCCTGAGGTCTCACTTCGATAAACTCAGCGTAACATTACTTCTTTTAACAAAGTGGTCTTTTCTCTTACTTCTTTCAGCGCAGCGATCTTCTTTCTTTCCCCTTACTTCCCTCTACCTTGGAGAATAATTTTTACCGTGTAAATTAAGATGCGGATATCTACTGCTAATGAAATGTTTTCGATATAGAGAATATCAAATTTCAGACGCTCCACCATTTCTTCTACATTCTCTGCATAACCATATTTTACTTGTCCCCATGAGGTGATACCCGGACGAACGCGTTGCAGTTGTTTATAGTGAGGAGCAATTTTGATAATTTGATCGATGAAATATTTTCGTTCCGGGCGGGGGCCAATAATACTCATATCTCCTTTCAATACATTGTAAAACTGAGGCAGTTCATCCATGCGGTATTTGCGCAATACTTTCCCTATTGGTGTTACACGTTTATCATCTTCCTTTGCCAGTTTAGGCCCATCCGCCTCTGCGTTGGTGTACATGCTTCGAAACTTGTAGATAAAAAAGGGTTTACCATACAAGCCTATACGAATTTGTTTGAAGAATATTGGTCCGGGAGAGGATGATCGAACAAGCAGCATTAATATTAAATACACCGGAGAAAAAATGAGCAATACAAAAAAAGCAATGATGATATCACTCAATCGTTTAATAACTTTTTGCCATTGCGGCAGTATGGTATGGTTAATTTCAATGAGGGCCGTACCCATTACATTGTGCATTTTCACCGAACCCGACAGCATATCATAAATATCCGGAATGATCTTGAGGATTACGCGTTCACCTTCCAATAGGTTATTTACCCTAATGATATCGACATGATTGGTGCTTTCAATGGCAAGAATCACCTCTTCTATTCCATACTCTTCAATAATCGTTGGCAATTGTGCATACGTGCCCAATTGCGGTAATTTTCCGGAAAGCGCACCATCATCATCATTGGCACTTACAAAGCCCTTTAAAATATATCCCTGCACAAATTTCTCTTCAATGATTTCATCATACAGATTAAGTGCTTTCTGGTTATTGCCAACAATAATAGTATTGAACCCGATGCGTTTACTCACCAACAAGGATTTGATGTATCCGGCAAACAGTAAGCGCGCAAACATGGTAAAACCATAATGCAAGGCAAATAGGGTGAGTAATGAATAATAGTAGTCCTTGTACCCTGTTACTTTATCATCCAATAATAAAATAAAAAACAAAGCAACTACTCCCGCAGCCGTGAGGGTAAAGGTTCGCGTAACTTCCTTCAGGCGCGACCTACGCCAGATATCAGTATAATTGCCCGACAAATAATACAATACCAACCAGTAAATCGGGAGGTACAATAACCCGGAATAGAGTTTTTGATCGGGAGCAACAGGAACATTGTACCCTGATAATTTATCAATATCAATAAAAAACTTACGGTATAAAAAGAAGCTGAACCAGGCAGCTGATGCCATCAGGTAATCAAGAATAACAGCAATGGCCGTATGAAAATTTTTCTTTTGTCTCAGTGTCATGTATCTAGCCTTTGAGGCAAACCAATTTAACATTGTCAATATAAACATCCGGCACAATGTTATCGCTGTTGTACACCCCAATATAAATAATATACAGCGTACCTACTTTTCGGGTGGCAACCTCATCTGTTAAATTAATGTATAGCTTTTTCCACTCACTGTTCGGGAAGGTTTGCACTACCGAATTAGCCGTGCTTGCACCCAATGAGGGATCCTGATAATAGTAGCCTATATCCAGAGGCAGGTTACTTTTATAATCAATTTCAAGATATACAGGAGACCCACTCCTTGGCAATTCATATTCAGAAGATATCAGTTGCAAAATTTGATGCGATGGGTCAATTTCTATTTTACCCGAATACTTTCCGGCTCTCCATGCATTTTGGTCGTTTATCTTTCTTACGGTATCACCTGCAGCTTTATAGGAAGGGTTAATGTTTAAGAAGCTCCCGGGGCGATCATAGTCTTCAATAAACTTAAATTCAATATTGGGTAAATACTTAAACACCGGATAAAGGGTATCAATTACCCCCGGCTTTAAATTCCTTGTCTCAATATGCTGTGAAACCAAAGGATACGACTGACGCTTTTCATCCTGACCTGTAATGGTGATCCCGGCCTCCACCCAAATTTGAGCAGCACCTGTTTTCTGTATCGGAATCAATGAAGGTAAACCCACATTTCCAAGTAACAACCCCGCATCCGAAATCCACATATCAAGAAACTTTTCAGAATTCGCCCCCTGGTATATTCCCTGGTTAAACGAACTGGTATCTGTAATAAAGGTATACGATGGCACGCAGATGTACGCGGGAACTGTTGCAGCATCCTCTCCAACCATGCCGCATGAAGCCAACACAGATAGTATTCCTAAAAACGTAATGGGTTTATTCATTAGAGTCATGTAGCGCAAATTTATTCGAATCCCTCAAATAAACGCACTATGCATCAAACAAAGTACTTGGATGCAGTTTTTCGATGATTTGATGGGCGATGCGCAGCGACTGGTATGATTGATAGGTGTCTTGTGTAATGCGCTTGCTGCTCAATATAGCCTGAGCAAAATCTTCCAGCTCTAGTTTTACCACATCCTGTATTTTGGCGCGGCTCTGGTTTACAGGAACTTCTTTGTATTCACCCGTTTCCAGCTTGGAGAGCTTGGTCAGGTCAAATTTTTCAAGATCAAGTGTAATGCACTCATTCTTTTGGTATACCTTAATGGAATTGCTTTCTGCTTTTTCAAAATTGCCGCAGTTAATATTGGCAATGCATCCGTTTTCAAACTCGATACGCACATTGATGAAATCGGCATATTCATTAAAAACCTTTGATGCATTGGAAACAACCTTTCGAACATTACTGCCCACAATAGAAATCAGCAAGTCCACATCCAGCAATACCATTCCGAAGATGATAGAATCATTGGAAATGCTCAGCACTTTGTTTTTAAACCGATTGCATTCAATATATGTTGGCTTTTTCACCAACCGTCTCAATGCCTTAATTTCAGGATGAAACTTTTCTTCGTGCAAAATTTTGAGGCTCACATTGGCTTCAATGGCCAAATCATTCAGCTGTTTGGCTTCCCTGATATCCTCTGATAGCAACCCACTGAGCAATACATGTACCGATTGCATAATGGATTGGGATGCATATTTAAAATGTGTACCTACCGGAGACACAATATCAACGGCATCAGCTACATTTAGTAAGAGTTGTAGGGATTCAAACAATGGCAGATTATACTCCGATGCTACCAAACGGGCATTTTCAGTATCGTGGTCAAATAAACCCACAATTTCAAATTCGGGGATTTGAATCAGCTGGGCAATATGCCTTTTGCTTAATTCGTTTGCGCCTACGATGCCTATCTTTATCATTTGGTGAATCAAAAATGGGATGTTTCGCAGTCATTCTCACGCTCACTTATACACGTTATTGATTCCCGTTTTTTAGAAAAACACTAAAAACTATACACCAACACCTGCCGTTTTCACCAATTGTGAAAAATTGCACCTGCTAAGCCCGGCTATTATAGGCGTATTTGCAGCTATATATGACGGACGATTACAAACATAAAGGTGCACGCAAAAAGTTGATTGAAGTATTGGCATCAAAAGGAATTACGGATGCCCGTGTGCTCACAGCCATGCTAGCCATTCCCCGCCATTTCTTTTTCAGTAAAACGTTTCACTCTCATGCATACGAGGACAAGGCATTTCCTATTGGTGAAGGACAAACCATTTCACAGCCCTATACGGTTGCATATCAAACACAGGTATTGCACGTTGTTAAGGGAGATAAAATCCTGGAAATTGGAACCGGCAGCGGATATCAGGCTGCAGTGCTCATGCAAATGGGTGCCAAGCTTTATAGCATTGAGCGTCACGAAATATTGAGCAAAAAGGCAGAAGTATTGCTTCAAAAAATGGGCTTTTCACCTGTGTTAAAATGTGGTGACGGCACCAAAGGCTGGATTGAAAAAGCTCCCTTCGATAAAATTATAGTAACGGCAGGAGCTCCTGTGGTTCCAGAAACATTAGTAGCACAATTAAAAGTAGGCGGTGTGATGGTGATTCCTGTGGGTGATGACAAAAGGCAAAAAATGCTGAGCATTATCAAAACAGGTGAAAACACCATCGAAACCATCGAATTGGATTATTTCGCTTTTGTACCGCTGATTGGTGAAAAGGGCTGGAAGAAGTGAAAAAAAATGCCGAACTGATGAGTCCGGCATTTTTCGTTTATTACCCCTGATTACTTTTAATTTTGAGTCGTTGCCCTGCTTTCACCTTATTGCTTTTAAGATGATTCCATTTCTTAATTTCCTTTACTGTTACATCATATTTTGAGGCAATGGCAGCCAGATGGTCTCCCCTTCGCACTTTGTATTGAATAGTTCCTTTTACACCTTGTTTTTCATGCTGAATCTGCTTGTTCAAAGCAATCACTTCTTTGTTCATGGCCATTTTAAACCCGGTATCGGAGTTAGCGTTGGTAAAGGCGATGGCTTTATTGTATGGAAGTGTTAAAGCTATTTTTTCGTTGCTGAATGGAATAATACCTCTGCGAAGAGCCGGATTGTATTCCTTCAATTCTTCAAGTGGTATGTTTAATCTGAGTGCCAGTTGGTTCAATGAATAGCTGTTATCAACCAACACGGTATCCATGTGTCTGTATACATTGAGATCAGTACTTGGGTAGATATTATGCTCCGAAGCATAGTTCATCATATACGCTGCAGCAACAAAAGCAGGCACATATCCACGTGTTTCGCGTGGCAAATACTGTTGAATCACCCAGAAATTCTTCACCCCACCAGCGCGTCTGATAGCTTTGTTTACATTACCGGGACCGCAATTGTAAGAAGCAATCACCAATAACCAATCACCATATATACGGTAAGAATTGCGCAGGTATTTAATGGCAGCATCAGTAGATTTTGTCACATCCCTGCGCTCATCGTAATGTGCCGAAGTTTTCAATCCGTACATTCTGCCGGTAGGTGCCATAAATTGCCACATACCTGCAGCTCCAACCGGAGAAGTTGCAGCCGGGTTCAAAGCCGATTCAATAACCGCCAGGTATTTCAATTCCATGGGCATCTTTTCCCTGTCAAGTGCTTGCTCAAATTGTGGGAAATAATACTGACTCCATGCTAATACTTTAGAGGCCAGCTTACGTCTGCGCATAGTATACAAATCGATATACGGACGTACATATTGGTTGTACTCCAACGGAATTTCCGACTCCAGCAACGCCAAACGGTATGCATACACCGAATCGGCATAAATAGGAACATCCGTTTCTTCAAATCCATAAATGTTCAAATCCCCTTGCGATACTACCGGGTAGAGTTTGTTCCTCCACTTTAAGGTATTGCTGTCAATTTGCGCCAGTTGTTGTTCATCGGCAGGTATAAATGCGCGTTGGGCCTGTGCAGAAAACACAACCGTAGCAACAATTCCAAATGATACTATATAGTTTAAAAAGATCTTCATTCTATCTTAAATAGAGGATTTTGTGAGCCCCCGAATAGAACAAAAATATAGGATTCCGGTGTAGAATTCCAAATTGACCGGCAATATAATTCTGCCACTCATTGTTTAAAGTGGCCAATAATTTGGTCGAATAGCCGTCCATCCTTGTAAAAGCACACTGGCACAAACTTTAAATTTAGCTTAAATTTAACACTAACGGGCGTAAGGCGAGATAGTTTGAGATGTAAAATCTCCCTTCTGGTATTTAAAATATCCCGCCATGGCAATCATGGCGGCATTGTCGGTGCAATACTCAAATGCGGGAATAAATACCTCCCAGTCACGTTTAAGCCCTTCGGCCAGCAATGTTTCACGTAAACCTGTATTGGCCGATACCCCACCTGCCAATGCAATTTGCCGGATACCGGTTTGTTCGCTAGCCATTACCAGCTTCTTCATTAAGTGGGTTATAATGGAATATTGAATAGATGCACATATATCAGTAAGGTTCTCCTTTACAAAATCAGGGTTTTCCTTAACATGGTTTTGTACAAAATATAAGTATGATGTTTTCAATCCGCTGAAACTGTAGTTCAATTCAGAGATATTGGGTTTGGGAAATATAAAAGCTTTCGGATTCCCATTCGTTGCATGTTGATCAATTAAGGGACCGCCCGGATAAGGTAATCCCAATATTTTAGCTGCTTTATCAAAAGCCTCACCGGCAGCATCATCATTGGTATGTCCAATCACTTCACCTGTAAAATGATCCTTCATTATGGTAATCATGGTATGTCCACCCGAAACTGTGAGGCATAAAAACGGAAACTTCGGCTTGGGTTCATCAATAAAATGGGCCAACACATGAGCTTGCATGTGGTTTACATCAATCAACGGAATATTCAATGCCATGGCCATTGATTTAGCAAACGACACACCCACCATCAATGAACCGATGAGTCCCGGCCCTGCGGTAAAGGCAATAGCATTTAGCTCTTCTTTGGAAACGCCTGCTTTTTGTAACGCCACATCCACCACCGGCACAATGTTTTGCTGGTGTGCGCGGGAAGCCAGCTCAGGCACTACACCACCATATTGTTCGTGCACTTTTTGTCCTGCAACTATATTGCTGAGAATAACGCCATTTTGCAAAACAGCTGCTGCTGTGTCATCACAAGATGATTCAATGGCAAGGATATTGATAG
>JAZKGH010000282.1:0-9541 GCA_040386055.1 Bacteroidota bacterium | reverse complement strand
CTCACTTCAAACTCATTATTACTGGCATTTACAAATGCCATTAAATGAGAACCGGAGTTGAAACGGCTGATAGCGTACTTTCTGCCGGCCATTTCGGATATTGAGTTAATGGGAGAATCTCCTTTTACATAAATACCCCAACACAATGGAGAGTTTACATAAAATTGTGCAATATGACTTGGATTGCCATTCATAATATCACTTACTACACCCTCTGTTAATGCGATGGCAATATCGAGTTCATCGTTTCGTAAGGCTTTACACATAGCTCCGGTACCGCCCGGAACATCCATCCACTCAATATCAATTCCTTTGTTGGCAAAATGACGTTGTTCAATGGCTAAGTGCCAGGCTAAATTAAAATGTTCGGGGACACCCCCTACTCTTACTTTCATGATGATAATTTTATCTGATTATATAAACATTTTTAATGCCAAATGTTTAATTTCACATACAAATGTAATTAAACCTATGCAAGCAACAAAAATAACCATCATCATACTCATGATGAGCTTATGCTCCATAGCCCGCCAACACTCGGGTGCCGATGATATTGTAGGAGTATGGCAAGTAGGAAGCAAAGAAGCCCGTGTAACTATTTTTAAAACGGGCAATTATTACTATGGGAAAATATCGTGGCTTAAAAACCCCAATGATGATTCAGGTAAACCTAAAACGGATATCAAAAACCACGATGAGCAACAACGTGGCAAACATGTTATGGGTTTACTCCTGCTTAAAAGTTTTGAATACAACGCACATGATAACATTTGGGAGAATGGTACCATTTACGACCCCAAAAATGGTAAGACATATAGTTGTAAATTAACGATGACCAATATGAATACGTTGGAGGTAAGAGGATATGTAGGTATCTCCATGATTGGACGCACGGATATATGGACTAAAGTGGAGTAACTATTCTGTTTCGCCCCGCTCCAATTTATTCTTAAGATAAATTACGGTATTGCGTTTAATTATTTTCCCTTTCCTGATTTCGGAAACTGCCTTTTCAATTACTACATTCAATTCATAACCTAATAGTAAAATATAGGTATTGATATAGATGAGCAACATGATAACGATAAGCGCTCCAATGGATCCATATACTTTATTGTATGCGTTGAATTGGTTTACATATATTGAAAAGATATATGTGGTGAGCAACGTTATGGTGCAGGCAAAAATGGAGCCCGGAGTAAAAAAACGCCATTTACTATGTTTGCTGGGTGCAAAATAATAAATGCAGGAAATGAACGTAAGGATAATCAAAACCACGATTCCATTGTTGAGCACAAACAATAATGACGGAGTAATTTTACTTGGAAAATACTTCATCTTATCCAACCAGTGTATAAACCAGTTGCCACCCGTAACCAGCAATACTGAAAGTAAAATACCCAGCGAAACCAATACTGAAAGAACAATGGCTATCATCCGTTGTTTCCAGAAGCTTCGCGTTTCTTTATCCTTACCGTATCTATTGAGCGTATTCATCAAGGAGTGAAAACCGTTGGTACTAAAATAAATGGCCAGTACAAATCCCACAGAAAGCAAGCCTCCGCGCTGGTGTTTTAATATATCTACCAATGTGGATTTGATGATTTTAAATGTATTGTTGGGAACGATTCCCTGCAAAAAAAACAAAATTTCTTCCGGAGATTTCTTGAGTGGCAAGTAAGCAATCAAGGTAAAAAAGAAAATCGCAGTGGGGAATAAAGACAGAAAAAATGTAAATGATAACGCTGAACTCCTTAGGTGTAAATCCTTTTTATCTACCCATCGGATAAAAAACTCAAATACCGAATACCAGGATATTTCTTTATAACCCGGAAACCGTTTGCGCTGCAAAAATCCGAGAAAAACTTTGGAAAACCGACTGCGTAAAAACCAACCTGTGAGATTGAATTTCCACACTTTAGTTGCTATTTCCCGGCCTTTGTTCACGGGAAGAAGGTACTGAATTTTTGGTATAAATGTTCGGGACAACGAGTTGGGCGATTTGTTTTCATATCCACAAACACTAATGTGGAACTGCCAGTTGCCAATAATTGACCGGCTTCGTTAAGTACTTCATACTCCAATACAATTTTAGCCGTAGGTAAATCCCGCATGGTTGTGCGGATGGTTAGTAGATCGTCATATTTTGCGGGACGCTTAAACTCCGTGTTCAGGCTCACTACAGGCATCATCACTCCTTCTTCTTCCAGACTTTTATATGTAATATCAATTTGGCGCAATGCAGCTGTGCGCGACTCTTCAAAATACAACGCATAGTTTCCATGATATACCACTCCCATTTGGTCGGTTTCACCATATCGTACGCGTATTTTTGTTTCAGTCATCATCATCTCTAAAAGTGTTTAGTCACCATCTCAGCAATTGTTTTTCCAATAGATAAGCTTGATGTTGCAGCAGGTGAAGGTGCGTTTAAAATATGAATAGCTCTGGGTTTTTCAATGATTTTAAAATCATCAAGTAATCCACCTTCTCTATCACAAGCCTGTGCACGTACACCCGCTTCTGCCGGAATCAAATCATCTTCTTGAATTTGTGGTATGAATTTGCGCAGTGCGTTGGTGAAAGCCGTTTTGCTAAACGACCGGTAAAACTCTCCAATCCCTGTTTTCCAATATTTAACAGCCACTTTACGAAAACCCGGCCAAACTAAACTTTCAAATAGTTCGATAAAATCAACATCCGTTTTGTGGTATCCTTCTCGCTTAAAAGCAAACACTGCATTGGGTCCGGCCTCCACGCCACCATCAATCATGCGGGTAAAATGTACTCCCAAAAAAGGGAAGTTAGGATCCGGAACAGGGTAAATAAGATTCTTTACCAGATGACGCTTTTCGGGCTTCAACATATAATACTCTCCACGAAACGGTATGATACGAGTATCTAGCTTCTCACCTGCCATTTGAGCTACTTTATCACAATACAATCCGGCACAGTTTACGAGCATTTTAGTTTCAAAAGACTGTGTATTGGTTTTAATCACCATAAAATTACTGTACTCTTCAATATCTTCTGCCTTACAATTGGTGAACACCTTTCCTCCCCATTTCTCCACCCATTCAGCCAGTTTAATGCATACTTCCGTGTAATCAATAATGCCGGTATACGGAACATGCAATGCTTTCAAGCCACCTTCCAAATGAGGCTCGTATTGCTGAATATCTTCCGCTTCTACATACTTTATATTGTTCAAACCATTTTCCAAACCGCGTTTATATAGGTTATCAAGTAAAGGCAATTCCCATTCTTCCGTAGCTACTACGAGTTTACCACACAAGTCAAAAGGAATGCTGTTTTCACGGCAAAATTCCAATAACATATTGTATCCATTGATGCAGTTGGTTGCCTTTAAACTTCCGGGCTTATAGTACAACCCAGAGTGAATAACGCCACTGTTATGACCTGTTTGGTGAGCGGCAAGGATGTTTTCTTTTTCCAATACTGCAACTTTAAGCTCAGGATGTTCTTTTAATAAACTATAGGCGCTGGCTAAACCAACAATTCCGCCTCCAATAACAACAATATCGTATTGCATATTTTAAAATTACTGGCCGCAAAATAAGGTATGAATGACTAGTAAACAAAAGGATGTTTTATTTAGCCTTGATAGGCCGTACAAGGCATAAAAAAAGTCGATGCAATAAGTGCACCGACCTTTTATTGATGGAGTTGAACGTATTACCAGATTCTAACTCTTACCGAGTCTTCTCTATACATGCCATCACCTTTTTTCACACCAAATGCTTGATAGAACTGCGGCATATTTGACAATGGCCCCAATACCCTGAAACGAGCCGGTGAATGCGGGTCGGTTACTACCTGCTGACGTAAAAACTCGGGACGGGCGTTACCTCTCCATACTTGCGCAAAACCGATGAAGAAACGTTGCTCAGGTGTAAATCCATTGATTTTTTTCTTTTCTTTTCCTTTCAGCGAAAGCATATATGCATCGTATGAAACCGTTAATCCTGCAAAGTCGGCAATGTTTTCACCCAAAGTTAGTTCACCATTTACATATACGCTGTCTTCAACTTTATATTGATTGTATTGGTTTACCATTACTTTGGTGCGGGCATCAAACTTACTTTTATCTGCTTCTGTCCACCAGTTGTTCAGGTTTCCTTTTGCATCAAACTTGCATCCTTTATCATCAAAACCATGAGAGAATTCGTGACCGATAACGGCTCCTATTGCACCATAGTTCACAGCATCCTCAGCATTCGGATCAAAAAATGGTGGTTGCATGATAGCTGCAGGGAATACTATTTCATTCATCAATGGACTGTAATAAGCATTTACTGTTTGTGGCAACATATTCCACTCTGCTTTGTCTATAGGCTTCCCTAATCTATTTACATTTTCATCGAAGTCAAATGTATTTGAGCGGAAGTAATTTTCGAGGTAAGAATCGTTTTTGATATCAAGCTTAGTATAGTCTGTCCATTTATCAGGATAACCTATTTTACGGTTGAATGAAGCCAGTTTTTCCAATGCTTTTGTTTTTGTTTCTGCACTCATCCAATCCAGGTTCTGGATACGTGCTTTAAATGCTTCACGCAAATTATCAACCATTTCATTCAAACGTCTTTTGGACTCTTCGCTGAAAGCAACTTTCACATACTCTTGTGCTACCAATTCACCTATTAAGTTGTTGGCTTGATTAACGGTAAGTTTCCAGCGAGGCTTTTGCTCTTTGGTTCCGTTAAGTATCGTACTGTAAAAATAGAATGATTCTTGAGCGAAACGTTTGCTTAAGTATGAACTTGATGCGCTGATGGTCTTCCATTTAAGGTAACTGCGCAACGTAAAAATGCTGGTTGTACCTAAGCGTTTGTTTAGCTCTTCAAAAAACAATGGTTGCCCTACAATGAATGTTGTTGCATTCTTTTTGGCCAATCCTGTTTGTTCAAAATAGCCTTTCCAATTGATGTTAGGATAAAGGCTTTGTAACTCTTCAATTGTTTTTTTGTTATATGTTTTATCCGGATCTCTGCGCTCCACACGTGTCATAGATGCTTTGGCCAAAGCCGTTTCAAATTCCAAAATATCAGCTGCAATTTTTTCAGATTCGGGTGTATTGTTACCCACCATTTGAAACATGCGCGAGATATGTGCCGTATATTCTCTGCGAATGGTTTTTGACTTTTCGTCTTCCTTTAAATAATAATCCCTGTCAGGCAAACCCAAACCGGCCTGTGATAAATAACAAGCGTATTCATCACTCTTTTTCACATCCTGATTCACACCAAAACCAAAAAAGGTAGGTAAACCTTTGCGGTGCATTTTACCTACATAATTCATCACATCTTTACTGTCAATTAATACCATGATAGTACCAAAATCTGTCATCAATGGTCCGTAATTATCGGCCTCAAGTTTATTGGTATCCATGGCAATGCGATAGAAATCGCCAATTTTCTGGCGGGCAGAACCCTGAGGTGCTGTTTTATCTGCAGCGGCCGTTTCGAGAATGGTACGCAGCAAATCATAGTTGCGTTCAGCAATAACATTAAAGCTGGTCCAGCGGCTTTCTGTTGATGGCACAGGATTGTTATGAATCCATTTACCATTGGCAAATTGATTGAAATCGTTACGAGGATTGGCCTTTGAGTCCATTGATTGAACATCCACTCCTTTATCACCCGATTTGTAAACAAAAGCGCCACCTATAAGCAATGTGGCTGCTGATGTTAAAAGCATTGTTTTCGTTTTCATGGTTCAATAATAACAAAACAGTCATCAAATGCCTTAGCATGTGTAGAAATTGTATCCCCGGCAGCCCTAAACAGATGATTGCGAAACCGATCTGAACTGCTGAATAATATACACCAATGAAACAACCTGAGCTGTCCGGGGACCAATTTCAATATCGTTACATCATAATTTTATCAAATCGTTTGGCTGCAGTAAAACTCTGACTTTTCAGCTCCACAATGTATGCGCCCGGTCTCAGGGCATCTGTACTTACCTGAAGAGTTGCTTCTCCTTTGTTCATTTTAGTTTGGTATACTACCCGGCCGGTAATATCCAAAATGTTTATAGTAGCCTCCTCTGTTGATTGCATTCCACGGGTGATGGTCACTAATGGCTGCGTTACATTAATACTAACTGCTAATCGCTCGGATACCAAAACCTCTTTGGTTGCGGTGGGCCAGTCCGGTTCATCCTGAATGAGTATGGAATCCACAAATTCATCTGAACAACCTTTATTATTAGTCACGGTTAACGAAACAGGATAGGTTCCATTTGAAGGAAACGTATACAACAAAGAGGCTTTAGCCGGCACCGATGTACCATTAATCATCCAGTCATATTGTATGATACTATCGGCATTGGACGTTCCTGTGAATTTAAATTTACGCTGATATGCTTTGGGAACTTCTGTAATGTCGGTTGTGAAAGAAGAAACCGGTTTAGGATTGAGGGTGATGAAATCAGCTTTGGTAATGCTGTCTTTTACATTATCCTTTTGAACAATCATTTTTACAGCATAAATGCCGGTAGTAGTATAACGGTGAATAGGATTCAAACCCATTCCTGTGGTTCCATCGCCAAAATCCCACCAGATATTGTCAGGATCGGCCGGTGAAGTACAAACAAAAAACACGTCTGTTGGTCCGCATAAAGTCACTTCGTGGTTAGGTGAAAAATCAGGATTCATCTGTGCAAATCCTAAAAAGGAAAACAGCGTGGTGGTAATGATTAATAAATGCCTTTTCATATTGTTTGGGTTTTAAACGTGATACGAACCGACCTCATTATTTGTTACAATCAGTTGTACAAAAACTTGTTTTCGTTTCGTTTTCTGAACCCAAAGCTACTATGTGTAATACCTGCAAACACGCATAATTACATCAAAGGAAACATCGTTTTATTATGGGAAACCGTTTATCACAATGCTTACACAAACGGTAAAATTAAGCGATTATGCTTATTGTAAGTGCTGCAAGTCCATCCACTGCTGCAGTCCAACAGTGGCAAGTTGTTGTATAAAGGTAATGCGTGGTGAAGGTCTAAAATCAGGAGCTCCTTTATCAAGGATGTATATTGGAATTTCAGGTGAAGTATAATGCACCAATCCGGCCGCAGGGTATACCACGAGGGATGTTCCGATAATCATAAAAAGATCGGCTTGCGAAACGATTGATGCTGCATTTTCTATTTCAGGAACAGCTTCACCAAACCAAACAATAAATGGGCGAAGCTGTGCCCCTAACTCGCATGTGTCGCCTATTTTTAACTCCCAACCTTCCATATCATATATGAGTTCGGGGTTGCGAGTACTTTGTGATTTGGTGATGATACCATGCAAATGCAATACATTGGTTGAACCTGCCCGTTCATGTAAGTTGTCGATATTCTGGGTAATAATTTGCACATCAAAATATTGTTCCAGTTTAGCGAGCAACAGGTGAGCATTATTGGGTTGTGCTTCCAAAACTGCCTTTCTACGCATATTATAAAAATCCTGAACAAGTGAGGGGTTACGGTGCCATGCCTCGGGAGTAGCCACATCATGTATATTGTGTCCTTCCCACAATCCATCACCGTCCCTAAACGTCTGCAATCCGCTTTCTGCACTTATTCCGGCACCGGTTAATACAACCAATTTCTGTTTTTTCACGTCTAATTTTTTAAGAAGATTTAACAATGTAAATTTATCAGAGAATAGCCGCATTTACCCGATTTAGGTTAAATTTGTTTGTAACCCTTGAAACATAGAAAGATATATCGTTTTTGGCTGACTTGTTTGCTGATGGCAATAAGTGTTGTGCAAGGTATGGCCCATATTGAACCTACTCCTATTCATTCCTCTAAAACCATTAAGCTTATTGAGAATAAAGGCCAATGGAATCCAGAAGTTTTATTTAAAGCTACTATTCCTGGTGGAGATGTATTTATAACAGCTAAAGGATTGGTGTATGCATTGATTGATGAAAAACAATTGCATGAGCTTAACCATAATGGTTTGCAACAAAAGGTAAATGCGCATAACTACCGGATGTCATTTAAGGCCTGTAATGCTCATAATGTAATCGTGAGAAAAGGAACTGCCTTCTCGGAACACTATAATTACTATCTTGGGTCCGATAAAGCCAAATGGGCATCAGATTGCAAGGCTTATGAAAGTGTTGTTCTCCAAAACATATACCCCGGCATTGATGCCGAGATTATAGCTAAAGAGGATTTTCTCAAACTAAACTTTATACTCCACCCCGGAGCAGATCCATCATTGATTAAATTGTTATATGAAGGACAAGATGGATTGTCGGTTAGAGATAAATCACTTTTGGTTCAAACAAGCATTGCTACTGTAAAGGAAGAAGCGCCTGTTGCCCTGCAGCAACATCGGGAAGTTTCGTGTTCCTATCAACTTACGGGCAATGAGGTTGGTTTTAACCTGGCTTCCTACAATAAACAACAACTACTCATTATCGACCCTAATATTGTATTTGGTACCTTCTCAGGATCTGTAGCCGACAATTTCGGTTTTACGGCCACCTTCGATTACCTGGGAAACGGATATGCCGGTGGTACTGTTTTCAGTGCAGGTTTTCCCGTTACGTTTGGTGCTTATCAAATGAATTTTAATGCCGGCTCCAAAGATGCGGGCATTTTAAAATTCAATCCGGATGGTACACAACTTTTGTATGCAACTTATTTAGGCGGCAATAGTGATGAGCAACCCCACAGCATTATTTGCAACGCTAAAGGAGAATTGTATATTTTAGGAACAACCAGTTCTTCATCCTTTCCAACTACATCAGGAGCGTTTGATAGAAGTTACAATGGTGGTTATGATATTTTCATTGCTTGTCTGTCAGTTGATGGCAAAGAACTCAAATACTCAACCTATTGGGGAGGGACGAAAAATGACGGAATCAATGGTAACTCAACAAACCTATACTCACCTGCGAGTCCACTTTCATACAACTATGGAGATCCTTATCGTGGCTCCATTTTACTGGATAAAAATGAGAACGTCTGCATTGCATCTGTTACTGCATCAACCACAGTACAGGGATATACAATAGCAAATGGTTTTCAATCCACTTTTGGGGGCGGTAATCAGGATGGTTGTGTTTTTAAACTTACACCTAATCTTTCTTCGGTATTGTTTTCAAGCTATTTGGGGGGAATAGCCGATGATGCGGCATACAGTATTGTGATTGATCCGTTCAATAATATGTTTGTATGCGGAGGAACCGAAAGTTCCAATATTGGTAAACTACAGGGCCAACTAACATATAAAGGAGACGTAGATGCCTTTGTTGCAAAAATCGGAGCATTGGGCAATAGTCTTCAAAAGTTGGTTTACGTAGGAACAGCATCATATGACCAGGCGTATTTTATTGACATCGACAGTAAAAATAACATTTTTATCACCGGACAAACAGAAGGGAATTTCCAGGTGAAAGGCAATGTTTATAGTAATAAGTTATCGAAACAATTTATCGCCAGCCTTAACAACAATCTTGATTCCATTCGCCTTTCAACCGTTTTCGGGGCACCCAATAATAGT
>JAZKGH010000281.1:8773-25410 GCA_040386055.1 Bacteroidota bacterium | reverse complement strand
TACATTCTCCAGTAAGCCAGGTTCGTTGGGATCTGGCGGAACTGCAGGACATTCAAGCGGAAATGTTGGTGGTAACGGGGGTGGAGGATATTATGGCGGAGGGGGAGGAACCGACCATGTAGGAAATGGCGGGGGTGGCAGTAGCTACACAGAACCTGACCTGGCGCAGAATGTGGTGCACACACAAGGCTATGGAACAGATAATGGTTCTATTACCATAAGCTATTTGTCTGCGTGTGATAAAAGAACGCCTGTTACTATAAAAATGATAGAGCCGCCTGTTATTAATTCGTTTTCTCCTACAGTAGGTATTGCCGGAGGAAACGTGGTAATCAAAGGCATTAATCTTCTTAGTACAAAATCCATAAGTTTTGGTGGGACAAGTGTAGCATCGTTTACCATTATTGCCGATACTCAGATCAATGTAGTTTTAGGAGGCGGATCAACCGGAAGTATTGTTCTTACTTCATCAGGAGGTACAGCCATTAAATCCGGATTTTCTTTAATTCCACCTCCTGTTTTCACTTCCTTTTTTCCATTTAGCGGAACACCCGGTACAATTATAAACATTACCGGAGACAGGCTTTCCAATACGACAGCTGTGAGTTTCGCAGGAGTTCCCGCTGCTTCATTTTCGATAGTTTCACCCACACTAATTCAAGCAATAGTAGGAACAGGAACAAACGGTTTATCAGGAAACATTACTATTACAGCATCTAATGGTATCGTATCCAAAGGCAGATTCTGGTACGGTACATCTCAGGGAAATGCATTGCATTTCGATGGATCAAATGATTATATAAATATTCCCAATCCGATATCCGGTGATTTCACCATTGAGTATTGGATGCAAACTACACAGGTGGGACCCGCAGGTAATACATGGACGGGAGGAAACGGAATCGTGGACGCAGAAGTTGGAGGACTCGTAAATGATTTTGGAACATCACTCGTGGGCAATAAGTTGTTTTTTGGAGTAGGAACTCCTTCATTAGGAATTGATGTAACGATTCCTTCTCTTTCAAATGTAAACACCGGTAAATGGATTCATGTTGCAGCTACACGTGTTCAGGCTACAGGTGAGATCAGGTTATATATTAACGGAACACTGGAAGGGACCGGAACGGCAAGCACCAATGCACTTACCTCTCCTGCATTCATAAGGCTTGGAAGCATTCAAACCAATTTTAATTTTTATAATGGAAAGCTGGATGAAGTAAGGATCTGGAACGTAGTCCGGACCGGAACTGAAATAAGGAATGCTATGGAAACCGGATTAACCGGAACTGAAACCGGATTAGTTTCTTATTACAATTTTAACCAGGGAGTTGCCTCAGACAATAATCAGTCAGAAAATATATTACAGGATCTAACCGGTAATTATTCTCCGGTGCTGAATAATTTCTCTTTAACGGGCCCAACTTCCAACTGGGTACAAAGTGATGCAATGGATATTCCACTCATCAACAGCTATGGACCAACCAGTGGAATAGCCGGTACTACCATCACTATTAAAGGTATTAAGTTCACCGGTATAACAACGGTAACTTTTGGAGGGAGTGCCGCGAGTTCCTTTTCGGTTGTTTCTGATACAATGATCACTGCAGTATTAAGTTCTGAATCGGCATCCGGCCTGGTTAGCGTGACTGCAAACAAGGGACTTGCCAGCAGTGCGGGTTTTGTTTTTTACCCGCAACCAACTATCACTTCATTTACTCCCGTGAATACAAAAACAGGTACGCTTGTTACCATTACAGGTACCGGTTTTACAGCTGTTTCGTCTGTTACCTTTGGTGGTACAAATGCACTATCGTATACTGTGGTATCGGCCACTTCTATTACAGCAACGGTTGGGGCAGGAAGTTCGGGTAGTATTCAAATTACAACACCGGGAGGAACTGCAACACGCACAGGAATTGTGTACATTACGAGTCCCATACTATCTTCATTCAGTCCGTCAACTGCGCCTATCGGAGGTGTCATAACCATAAGAGGTACTAACTTAAGCAATGCAACTGCTGTTCGGTTTGGTGGAGTATCTGCGGCTTCTTTTACCATTCAATCCGATACTGTTATTACGGCAACCGTTGGAGTCGGAGCCAGCGGAAAAATATTTGTGAGCAATTTACTTCTTACCGATAGTCTATCCGGATTTACACTTCTTAATCCTGTGATCACTTCATTCAGTCCCACATCAGCAACCATGGGATCTGTTATTACTATAAAAGGAATCCGCTTAAATAGCATAAACGCTGTTCGATTTGGCGGAGTGGCTGTGGCTTCTTTTACCATTCAATCCGATACAATTATCACGGCAACCGTTGGAGCCGGAGCCAGCGGATACCTGCGCATTAGCAATACAATTACTGCCGACAGTTTAGCCGGATTTACGTTCCTTAACCCTGTACTTACTTCATTCAGTCCGGCATCAGCACCTATTGGGTCTACCATAACTATAAGAGGACTGAACTTAACCGGTGTCAGTGCTGTTCGATTTGGCGGAGTGGCTGCTGCTTCTTTCATTATTCAATCCGATACAATTATCACGGCAACCGTTGGAGCCGGAGCCAGCGGATACCTGCGCATTAGCAATACAATTACTGCCGACAGTTTAGCCGGATTTACGTTCCTTAACCCTGTACTTACTTCATTCAGTCCGGCATCAGCACCTATTGGGTCTACAATAACAATACGGGGAATAAACTTAACCCGTGTCAGCTCTGTTCGATTTGGCGGAGTGGCTGCTGCCTCTTTTGTTGTTCAATCCGATACCATTATTACAGCAGTGCTGGGAAGTGGTGCAAGTGGAAACCTTGTAATCAGTAATACCGTTAAAGCGGATAGTATGTCTGGCTTTACAGTCCTTCCTTCTATTGTGTTTAAAGGATTTGCTCCCCTAAGCGGACGTAGTGGCGATACAATTACTATTAAAGGAACATACTTTACAGGAACTACAGAAGTAAAATTGGGTGACTCTGTTGCGCAATCTTATACTGTTGTATCCGATTCGGTTATTAAAGCAGTAGTTGGGGCAGGTCAATCGGGTAGTGTGAAGGTTACTTCACCAAACGGAACCATTGCAAAAACAGGATTCTGGCATGGTCCACCCCAGGGAAATGCGTTGCATTTTGATGGTTCAAATGACTATGTAAATATAAACAATCCGATATCGGGGGATTTCACTATTGAATACTGGATGCAAACCACACAGGTAGGTGCCGCAGGAACAGCATGGGCTGCAGGAAAAGGAATCGTGGATGCAGAGGTTGGAGGAATCGTAAATGATTTTGGAACATCGCTGGTAGGCAATAAACTGTTTTTTGGAGTCGGAAGTCCTTCAACAGGAACTGACATAAACGTTCAATCTATTTCAAATGTAAACACCGGTAAATGGACCCATGTTGCGGCTACACGTGTTCGTGCTACAGGTGAACTCAAACTGTATATTAACGGAATGTTGGAAGGTACAGTAACAGGCAGCACCAATGCTCTTACCTCTCCTGCTTTTATACGGTTCGGAAGCCTTCAAACCAACAATAATTTTTACACTGGAAAACTGGATGAAGTAAGAATATGGAATGTGGCCCGAAGTGAGGCAGAAATAAGAAATACAATGCAAACTGCATTAACTGGTACCGAAACCGGATTGAATTCATATTACCCATTCAATCAGGGTATACCTGCCGGAAACAATACTACAGTTACTGCGATCACAGAAATAGTGAGCACTAATGCTGTAGCACTTACTAATTTTACATTAACAGGAGCAACATCCAATTGGGTAAATAGTGATGCAATGGACATTCCTGTTATTCACAACTTTACACCGGCAAGCGGAGCCACGGGCGAAACCATCACTATTAAAGGTATCAAGTTTACAGATGTAACAGCCGTAACTTTTGGTGGAATAACGGCAAGTTCATTTGTTATTGTTTCTGATACAATGATTACAGCCGTATTAAGTTCAGCATCTGCATCAGGAGCCGTAAGTTTAATTACAAACAAGGCAGTTGCCAATAGTTATGGATTTACGTTTTATCCATTACCAACCATTACTTCATTTGCTCCGGTAAATGCAAAACCCGGAACAATTGTTACTATTACAGGAACCGGATTTACAGCTGCTTCTTCCGTGAAATTCGGAGGTACAGATGCATCGGCATATACTGTTGTATCCGCAACAAGCATTACTGCAACGGTGGGTACAGGTAGTTCGGGTAGTATTGATGTTACTGCACTTGGAGGATCTGCAACACGAACCGGATTTATGTATTATCCGAATCCTGTTCTCACCTCATTCAGTCCCACAGTGACTGCGGTAGGAGCAACAATAACGATCAGGGGAACCAACCTCAGTAATATTCTATCCGTTCGATTTGGCGGAATAGCCGCGACTTCTTTTGTTATTCAATCCGATTCTGTTATTACCGCTATAGTGGGTAACGGATCCAGTGGTTATGTTGCAGTAAGCAATATTCTCACTACAGATAGTTTATCCGGATTTACATTGCTTCCTCAGCTTATTGTAAAAACATTTGCTCCTGTATATGGACAAGAAGGTGATACCATTACTATAAAGGGATCATACTTTACGGGAGCTACTGAAGTAAAACTAGGAGATTCACTTGCCCGTTCCTATTCTGTTTTATCGGACTCGGTACTTTTGGTTGTACCGGGTTCCGGAATCCTGGAATCGTCTTTACGACCGACTGTAACCTCACCAAACGGAACCAACGGACATAATGGATTCTGGTATGGTTCGCTTTCCGGAAATGCTTTGCGTATGGATGGTACAAATGATTATGTAAGAATCCCTGATGCTTCTTATTTAAAACCGTCAACAGTAACACTTGAAGCCTGGGTAAATCCAGGAACAGCAAATGGTCTTGTCATTGCCAAACCCAATAGCAGAGGCCCTTCCGGATCTTTTTATGAAAGCTATATTGTAAGCATGAATGGAGGAAAGTTTGCTGCTACCATGTCAAATATCAGTAGTGTTCAGAAAACAGTGACTCAACCCACTGCTTATACACAAGGTCGATGGTATCATGTGGCAGCAGTATTTTCAAGCACCTCTTTAAAACTATATGTGAATGGAGTATTGCAGGATTCTACAGGCGGTATGGTATTGGATCATGGAGCTTTTCCTGTTACCGTGGCTGCACATCCTAATCTTTCTACCTTCAGCAATTGTACAATTGACGAACTAAGAATTTTTAACACAGACAGAAGCGCCTCTATCATACAGGATATGAATGGGTCCATCGATCCATCGACAACAGGATTAGTAGCTTATTATAATTTTAACCAGGGAATAGCTTCAGCTAATAATCCGGGAGTTGTTTCACTTTTCGATCTTACGGCAAATGATAATACAGCGACACTTACTAATTCTGCACTTACAGGGAGTACTTCCAACTGGGTAAAAAGTTTTGCGATGTTACCTCCCGTGATCAGCTCGTTTACACCTGCTGCAGGTAAAACGGGAGATACAATTATCATAAACGGAAAAAATCTGGCGCTTGCTACAGGTGTTAGTTTCGGAGCAACAGCTGCGGCTTCATTTACCATCGTTTCAGACACTTTACTGAAAGCGGTAATCGGAAGCGGTTCATCCGGCAATATCAGCATGACTTCAACGGGAGGTTCTGTTTCGAATCCCGGCTTTACCTATTATCCTGCACCAACTATTACTTCTTTTACACCTTCGGGTGCAATTACAGGAGCTACGGTCACTATTACAGGAACAAATTTAAACAATGTTACCGGAGTAACATTTGGCGACTCTGTTGCTACTTCTTTTACAATCGCTTCTGCCACATCCATTACAGCAGTAGTTGGAATAGGAGCTAGCGGAAGTGTTAAAGTAACAGGATTGGGAGGCAGTGCTACTAAAACAGGATTTGTTTATCCAAATCCTACCATCACTTCGTTTACTCCGATCAATGCAATTGCCGGAATGACGGTAACGATCACGGGAACAAATTTTGCCAATATAAAAGCAGTAACATTTGGTGATTCAGCCGCAGCATCCTATACAGTTGTTTCACCAACTACCATAACGGCTATAGTCGGAACAGGTGCCAGCGGAAGTGTTAAAGTAACAACCGCGTTTGCGTCCGCTTCCAAAACAGGATTTGGTAACTATCTCGTTCCAACTATCAGTTCTTTTGTTCCGGTAAATACGGTAACAGGAGATACTATTACCATTAAGGGAACAAACTTAATTTATATTACAGATGTAACATTTGGTGGCACTGCTGCTACCTATGTAAATGTATTATCCGATACTGTAATAAAGGCCGTAGTGGGTACCGGAGCGTCTGGTGCCGTTACCCTTACAAGACCTGATTTTTCTGTGAGCAAAAATGCGTTTTGGTTTGGAACAACTTCCGGAAATGCATTGCGTTTTGATGGATCGAATGATTTTGTAAGTATCCCGCGAACTATATCAGAAGACTTTACCATTGAATACTGGATGCAAACCACGCAGGTAGGTGCAACAGGAACCGGATGGGCCGGAGGAAAAGGGATTGTAGATGGTGAAGTAGGTGGGGTTGTAAATGATTTTGGAACCGCATTGTTAGGCAATAAGCTGGTTTTTGGAACAGGTAACCCTGCCACTAATGCAGATCTTACCATACAATCTGCATCAAATGTAAATACGGGAAAATGGGTGCATGTTGCCGTAACACGCGCGAAAACAACCGGTCAGTTAAATATGTATATCAACGGTGTACTGGAGGCAACAGGTACCGGAAGCACCGCAAGTCTTACATCGCCTCCTCAGTTGAGAGTAGGTAGCATACAAACGGGAAATAATTTTTTCAACGGAGGCATTGATGAATTAAAGATCTGGAACAAGGTGAGAACAGTTGAAGAAATAAATGCCGACATGCAAAGGCAAATAAATCCATCAGATGCACAGTTGGTTGCCTATTATACCTTTAATCAGGGAAGTGCCGGAGCAACCAATACCGGGATCACCACACTTTTTGATCTTACATCCAACAACAATAATGGAACACTCGGCAATTTTGCACTTTCAGGAACCGCATCTAATTGGGTATCCAGCTCAATCATGCAATTGCCCGAGTTGAAAGAGTTTACACCTGCAGCAATGTATACCGGAGGAACTGTCACCCTGAAAGGTAAAAATCTTTCAGGTACTACTGCAGTAAGTTTTGCTGGCACTCCGGCAACTTCCTTCACGGTTCTTTCTGATACAATGATCACTGCTGTTGTAGGTGCAGGAGCAAGCGGGACCATTCTTGTAACTACCACAGTTGGAACAAGGGGAATAAATGGTTTCAGCTTTATTTCTATTCCTGCTGTTACTTCTTTTACGCCCTCAGTACAGGCACAGGGAGGAACGGTTACCATCACTGGAGTACGTTTTACCGGTATTACAAATGTAAGCTTTGGCGGAGTACCAGCCAGTTCATTTACGGTTGTTTCACCTACCAGTATCACTGCCGTTGTAGGTGCAGGAGCAAGTGGAGATATTGTGGTTACCAATCCAAATGGAACAGGTACAACTACAGGATTCATCTTTGCTCCACCTTTAATTCTATCTTCCTTTTCACCTGACTCTGCAATCAGAACACGTACTGTTACCATTAAAGGTCGTTACTTTACCGGAGCCTCAGCAGTAACATTTGGAGGTGCTGCTGCAGCTTCATTTGCGGTTGTTTCCGACTCTGTTATCACTGCAATAGTGAGTGATGCTCAATCGGGAAGCATCGCGGTTACCACACCGGCAGGAACAGTTTCCCTTCCGGGTTTTACATTTATTCCTCCGGCATCGGTACTTTCATTTACACCAAATATTGGAACGGCAGGAACCATTGTTACCCTTAAAGGAACGAAATTTAATGGTATAACAGCCGTTACTTTTGGCAGCACACCTGCAGCATCTTTTACAATCGTAAATGATTCTGTTATTACAGCCATAATTGGAAATACAGCAACAGGAGTTGTAAGTGTTTCTCACCCTGATGGATCAAACGGGCGTAATGGATTCTGGTATGGAACACCTCCCGGCAATGCACTTTCGTTTGACGGATCAAATGATTATGTAAGGATAGCAGATGATACACTGCTCAAACCAACAACTGTAACCGTTGAAGGATGGGTAAGATTATCGTCACTGCCTGCTAATGCTTATATCCTCACCAAACCCAATAGTAGAGGGCCTGCAGGTAGCTTCTTCGAAAGTTACCAGATAGTTGCACAAGCAGGATTCTTTGCAGCGGTAATGTCAAATAATGGTGTGCAAAAAGTTGCTAAACAAACTGTCGTTTCTGCAACCAACAAATGGTATCATGTGGCGGCAATATTTGCACCTGATAGTGTTATTCTTTTTGTGAACGGAATAAAACAACAGGCAACTGCAACCGGTTTTGCGATCGATCACGGAAGCTATCCTGTTACCATTGGTGCACATTCTAATCTTTCGGCTTATACCAATGGAGCCATTGATGAGTTGAGAATATTTAATACCGACAGGCGCAATAACATTATTGCCGATATGAAAAGAACCATTAACCCGACTACAACGGGACTGATGGCATATTATAATTTTGACCAGGGTATAACAGACGGAATAAACACCGGCAATAACACTCTTGCCGATCAAACAAAAAATACGTTTACAGGAACATTGACCAATTTCGGTCTTACAGGAACAGCTTCAAACTGGGTAAGCAGTAACGCAATGATCGCTCCTGTTATTTTATCCTTTACACCTGTTACAGCAGCTTTCGGAACACCTGTTACAATTAACGGACTCGGGTTTACCAATGCAACTGCCGTTACCTTTGGTGGTACAGCAGCACTCTCTTTTACCATTGAGTCTGATAGTGTTATTACCGCAGTAGTAGGACCGGGAACTTCCGGATCCATTGCCGTTAGCGGAACAAAAGGAAGCGATTCACGCACCGGATTTGAGTTTACATCAGCACCTTCTATTTCCAATGTATCCCCCATAAATTCTACCACGGGTAGTATAGTAACCATTACCGGAACGAACTTTACAGGAGCCACTGCTGTAAGTTTTGGAGGTACTCCTGTTTCTTCTTTTACAGTGGTATCGGCAACCACGATCAATGCAGTAATTGGTAGTGGGAGCTCTGGTACGATCAGTGTTACCACACCAGCCGGAGTAGCTGTTGTAAGCGGATTTATATTTTCAACACCTTCCGTAATTGTATCCTTCAGCCCCACAGAGGCAAGCCCCGGTGATACTATTACTATTACCGGAACAAATTTTATCAATATAACAGGCGTGGCCTTTGGAGGAACAGCGGCCGCATGGTATACGGTAGTATCTTCAACTCAAATAAAAGCAATAATGACTTCCGCAGGTTCCAGTGGTTCGGTTTCCATAACCACAACTATCGGAGGGTTTTCTTTAGCAGGCTTTACAGCAAAAGTTCCGCGCATTTTATCCTTCCAGCCTACTACCGCTTTCTCTGGAAGTACCGTTACCATCAAAGGAATTCGTTTGAACACAACAACAGCTGTTTCCTTTGGCGGAATTTCTGCGGCATCCTTTACTGCACAATCCGATACGCAAATTACTGCTGTAGTTGGACCCACAGCTTTGGCCGGTAATATAAGTTTAACCACAACCGAAGGATCTGCTGTGCGCAGTGGTTTTATGTATGGCACGGCTGATAATGTTTTGAATATGAGTGGGCCAAGTGATGTAGTTAACATTACTGATGTACCGGTATTAAGACCGTCAACCCTCACTGTTGAAGCATGGGTAAAACCATCATCAGCCACTGGAACCATTGTGTCAAAGGGAACTGCATACAATATTTTACTTAGTGGTGGTAGTTATTTCATTGTAGCCAGCGGTCAGTTTTCAAGTGGAGTACCGGCTGCCTTGGATGTGTGGACTCACCTCACTATGACATATACCCCCGGAGGTGCATTTTCACTTTATGTAAATGGTGTATTAAGAACAACTACATCTGCGGTCACATCCATTCTATACGATGCTTCACCTGTTGTATTTGGAAACACTGCAACCATTCAGATAGATGAAGTACGCCTGTTTAATACAAACAGAAGTGCATTTCTGACTTCGGATATGGCGGGAAGCATTGACCCGAACACTCCCGGGCTTATCGCTTATTATGATTTTAACCAGGGAATAGATGGTGGAAACAATACAGGCGTAACCACTTTGACAGACAGAACAACCAACGGCAACAATGGTGTGCTGAGTAATTTCGCTTTAACAGGGACATCATCCAATTGGATAAGAAACTCAATATCCAACAGAACTGTTTTGCTTTCATCACCTCGACAAGTTGAAGCGGCCAGTCAAAATCAATCGTTGCGTAATGTGGTATTATCCAAATTTGCAGCGGTAGTTGCCACTGGAGATAACACATTGGCTAAACTGGCTGTAACAACCGCGGGATCCTATTTACCGGCTGATCTTACAGCACTCAAATTGTGGTACAGATCCTCAACTGATGCACTGGCCGGTTCAGTACAGATTGGACAAACCGTTACCACCATTCCTGTTACGGGCAGCACCATTACCTTTACAGAGTTTGCAGCGGAGTTTAAACAGAATGATACCGGGTATTTCTTTGTTACGTGTGATATTGCGCCTAATGCAACAGTCGGAAACACTCTTCAGATCGCAGCCAATCCGACACTTACATTTGGATATGGAGGTTCACAAACAGGAACAATTGCTGCGGGTGGTGCACAAACATTCATAAGCTTACCAACCGTTGTATCCATAAATGCAGCGCATGCTGCGGCAAGTACTTTAGGTTGGAACACTAACAGGAACATAATTGCAACCTATCAACTTTCACCAACTGTTGCACAGGCATCGTTATCATCATTGCAACTTACCACTGCAGGAACATATCAGCTTACCGATCTGCAACCAAACGGAGTGAAAGTGTGGATCAATTCGAGCAATTCATTAACGGGTGCCACCCGCATTGATACCGGTATAACAAATACCGGAACAGGTAACATCATCATGATTTCGGGCTTAACCCAAATTATTCCTGCCAATGAAACCTATTTCATTTTTGTTACTACTGATATTTCAGGCACAAGCACACATGGAAATACAATTGGTGTTGCACCGGCTGCCTTATCCGGTTTTGTTTTTGCTTCGGGTTCCGTTGTAGGTTCAAATCCGATAGCTGCAAGCGCCTTACATACCATTGTTGTTTCGGCCATAACAAATAATATCCTTTCAGGTGATCAAACTGTAATTGCCGGAAAACCGGTTGCTACCCTTAACGCAACAAATCCTACGGGCGGAAATGGAGTATTCTCTTACTCGTGGATCCGCTCCGGTACAAATGGTTCGCAAGGATATGCAACGGCTTCGGGAACAAACAATACTGCAAGCTATACTCCTTTATCGGATACAACTGCCTGGTACAAACGTATTGTTTCATCTTACGGAAAAACCGATACGAGTAACAGTATCAAAATATTGGTTCACCCAACGTATGCTGTTGCCAATGCACAAACGACTTGTAACGGAACCACATATAATTTGAATGCACATTCTTATTCAACACCGGGTACATACCGCGATACATTATTTGCCATCACCGGTGCTGATAGTATTATCGTAACACAGTTAACCGTGAATCCTATTTATACCGTAAACAATGCACAAATAATTTGTGGAGGAAAAACCTATTCACTCAATGGACACTCATATACAACAGTTGGAACCTATCGTGATACCTTACATTCCGCAACAGGATGTGATAGTATTATTGTAACACAGTTAAATGTGAATCCAACATACAGCACAAACAATCTGCAAACAATATGTAGTGTTGGTTCTTATTCGATAAACGGACATACATACAACACAGCAGGTTTGTACCGCGACACGCTGCACACTATAACAGGTTGTGATAGTATTATTGTCACGCAGTTGAATGTAACACCAACCGTTACCGTGAACACGACACAAGCAATTTGTTTTGGAAGTTCATACACCTTTAACGGACATACATACACAAGTAACGGCACCTATCGCGATACATTGGCCTGTACCATTATTGTAACACAGCTTACAGTAAACGGAGGCAATACGTTTAACAATGTACAAACCATATGCAACGGAAAATTCTATTCGATGAATGCACATGCATATACTGTTGCAGGAACCTATTACGATACCTTACACACAGCTTTGGGTTGCGATAGTTTTGTAGTAACACAGCTTAGCGTGAATCCAACGTATACATCCTTTAATCCGCAAATTATATGCAGCGGAAAATCGTATTCCTTCAATGGACATACCTATTCGGCTGCCGGAAATTATAACGATACATTGCATACAATAACTGGTTGTGACAGTATCATTGTTACACAGCTTACGGTAAATCCAACATATACTGTAAACCATTCACAAACAATTTGCAACGGAACCGTTTATGCATTTAATGGGCACAACTATTCAGGAGAAGGAACATACCGCGACACTTTACATGCAGCAACAGGATGTGATAGTATCATTGTTACGCAGTTACATGTGAATCCATCTTACACAACTAACAATCCGCAATCAATATGCAATGTAGGTTCTTATTCCGTTAACGGGCACACCTATACAACAGCCGGTACATACCGCGATACGCTACATTCAGTAACCGGATGCGATAGTATCATTGTAACGCAGTTGAATGTGACACCAACATTTGCGGTGAATGCTTCGCAAACTATTTGCAACGGTTCTGTTTATACATTTAACGGCCATGCGTATACAACAGCCGGAACCTATCGCGATACATTAGGTTGTACCATTATTGTAACACAACTTACCGTAAACGGGGGCAATACATTTAACAATGTTCAAACCATCTGTAGTGGAAAATCGTATTCGATCAACTCACATACCTATACTCTTGCGGGGACGTATCATGATACGTTGCTCACAGCTTTGGGTTGCGATAGTTTTGTGGTGACCCAACTTTCTGTAAGTCCTGTATACAGTGTAACCAACTCACAAACGATTTGTAACGAATCTGTTTATGCATTCAACGGACACAATTATACTGTTGCCGGAACGTATCGGGATACGCTACACTCTGCAACCGGATGCGATAGTATTATCGTAACACAATTGAATGTTAACCCAACTTACACATTAACTAATCCGCAAATCATCTGTAACGGAACAAGCTATTCGCTCAATGGACATTCATACAGTTCATCCGGTTTGTATCGTGACACATTACATTCCGTAACCGGTTGCGATAGTATTATTGTTACGCAATTAACTGTTCGTCCTGCTTTGGTTGTAAGCAATCCGCAAAATGTGTGTAGCGGAAATTCGTATAGCATTAACGGGCATGTGTATTCAGTATCCGGCACCTATCGTGATACCTTGAATTCTGTAACAGGATGCGATAGCATTATTGTAACACAACTTTCTGTAGGCAGTGGTTTTGTGGTAACCAGTACTCCTACCATTTGTAATGGAACAGTATATGCCTTTAACGAACATACATATACCACATCAGGTACTTACCATGATACCGTGGGATGCAGTATTGTTATTACACACTTAACGGTATTGCCATTGTATTGGGTAAACAATCCAAAAACAATTTGTAACGGAAGTGTATATACACTAAATGGACACTCTTATAGTCTCTCAGGAATATACCTCGATACGCTGCATACATTATTAGGTTGTGATAGTATTGTTTCTACCCAGCTTACAATTGTATCTCCTGTTACGGTAAGCAATCCGCAAACCATCTGTAATGGAAAAGCATATGCATTCAACTCGCATGTATATTCAATTGCCGGAACCTATCGTGATACCTTACATGCTGTAACAGGATGTGATAGTATCATTGTTACACAGCTATCTGTAAACCCAACATATGCTGTAAACAATCCACAAACGATCTGTAACGGGAAAACATATACTTTCAATGCGCACAACTATGCTGTTGCCGGCACCTATAGAGATACATTACATGCAGTGACAGGATGTGATAGTATCATTGTTACGCAACTTTCAGTTACGCCATCCTTCACCGTAAGCAATCCACAAACGATCTGTAACGGGAAAACATATACGTTCAATTCGCACACCTATTCAGTTGCAGGCACCTATCGTGATACCTTGCATTCTATAACGGGATGTGACAGTATCATTGTAACACAACTGATCATTAGTCCCACGCATTTGGTAAGCAAAAATGTGAGTATTTGTGGCAGTGGTTCATACACCATTAACGCACATATATATACACTTGCCGGCACCTATCGGGATACTTTACATACTACTACAGGATGCGATAGTATTGTAGTAACACAGTTGAGTATTCAGGCTTTCCTATCCTCTGTTAATATTCAAACTGTTTGTTACGGAAGTTCATATAGTATGAATGGAAAAACACACACTGCTACTGGTATTTATTATGACACCTTACAAGCAACGCAAGGATGTGATAGTATTGTGGAAACCCGCCTCACTATTCTTACTCCGTATGTGATCACTAATCCGAAAACGATTTGTAGCGGAAAAACATATTCATTCAACGGACATCTGTATTCGGTTGCCGGCACCTATCGTGATACCTTGCATTCGGTAACAGGATGCGATAGTATTATTGTAACACAGTTGAATGTAAATCCATCCTATAGTGTAAACAACTCTCAAACGATTTGTGCAGGATCAGTTTATTTATTCAATGGACATACATACAACACAACGGGTACCTATCGGGACACCTTGCATTCCGCAACAGGATGTGACAGTATTATTGTTACACAGTTATTAGTAAATCCGACTTATGCAGTAAACTACTCACAAACCATTTGTGCGGGAGCGGTTTATGCATTCAACGGACATACATATAACACAACAGGTTTGTACCGTGATACGTTGCACTCTATAACAGGGTGCGATAGCATCATTGTTACACAGTTGAATGTAAATCCTACATACAGTATAAACAACCCGAAAACTATTTGTGCAGGAACAGTTTATGCATTCAATGGACATCTGTACAATACTGCCGGAACTTATAGCGACACATTGCATTCGGTAACTGGGTGCGATAGCATTATTGTAACGCAGTTAAATGTAAATCCAATATATAGTGTAAACTATCCGAAAACGATCTGTGCCGGAAAAGCTTATTCATTCAACGGACATGCATATACCACAACAGGTATGTACCGCGATACACTCCATTCGGTAACAGGATGCGATAGCATTATTGTTACGCAGTTACTGGTAAATCCAACTTACAGCTTTAACAACCCGCAAACAATTTGCAGTGGTAAAAGCTATTCGTTCAATGGACATGTATACAACATATCGGGTACATATCGTGACACACTGCATTCGGTAGCAGGTTGTGATAGTATTATTGTTACGCAGCTAAACGTGAACCCTATCTTCACTCTTAACAATCCGCAAACCATTTGCAGTAATGGCTCTTATTCCATCAACGGACATACTTATACATCAATAGGTTTATACCGTGATACCCTGCATACAGTAAACGGATGTGATAGCATTATTGTAACTCAGTTAAATGTAACACCCGCCATTACGGTTACTACTCCACAAACCATTTGCAGCGGAAGTTCATACACGTTTAACGGACATACCTATACAACTGCCGGTACCTATCGTGACACGTTGGGTTGTACCATTATTGTAACTCAACTTACCGTAAATGGTGGGAATACGTTTAACAATATTCAATCTGTTTGCAACGGAAGATCATACGCGATTAACGGACATTCGTACAGTATTGCCGGAACATACCGTGATACCTTGCACACAGTTTTTGGGTGTGATAGTTTTGTGGTAACACAGCTTTCGGTTAATCCAACATATAGCGTTACTGTTCCAAAAACGATTTGCAATGGAACAAGTTACTCGTTCAATGGACATACCTATTCAATTGAAGGTACTTATCGCGACACCCTGCATTCGGTAACAGGGTGTGATAGTATTATCGTGACACAGTTGAATGTGAATCCTACATACAGTACAAACAATCCGAAATCAATTTGTAACGGAACAACTTATTTGTTCAACGGACATACCTATTCGATTGCAGGAACATATCGGGATACATTACATTCTGTAACGGGTTGTGATAGTATCATTATAACACAGCTGAATATAAATCCTACATATAGTGTAAACAATCCAAAAACAATTTGTAACGGAACAAGCTATTCGTTTAATGGACATACTTATTCAGTTGCAGGAACATACCGCGATACATTACATGGGGTAACGGGTTGCGATAGTATTATTGTAACACAGTTGAATGTAAATCCGACTTACAGTGTAAGCAATCCGAAATCGATTTGCAGCGGAGCAAGCTACACATTCAACGGGCATACCTATTCAATTGAAGGTACTTATCGCGATACCTTGCATTCGGTAACAGGTTGTGATAGTATCATTGTTACACAGTTGAATGTGAATCCTACATATAGCATAAACAATCCGAAATCAATTTGCAGTGGTTCTGTCTATACATTCAACGGACATGCTTATTCGATTCCAGGAATGTACCGTGATACGTTGCATTCGGTAACAGGTTGTGATAGTATCATTGTTACACAGTTGAATGTGAATC
>JAZKGH010000281.1:4634-8673 GCA_040386055.1 Bacteroidota bacterium | reverse complement strand
CTACATATAGCATAAACAATCCGAAATCAATTTGCAGTGGTTCTGTCTATACCTTCAATGGACATACTTATTCTGTTGCCGGAACGTATCTTGATACATTGCACTCCGTAACTGGATGCGATAGCATCATTGTAACACTGTTGAATGTGAATCCTACGTATAGTGTAAACAATCCAAAAACAATTTGTAACGGTTCTGTTTATACATTCAATGGACATACCTATTCAGTTGCCGGAACGTACCGTGATACATTGCATTCGGTAACAGGTTGTGATAGTATTATTGTTACACTGCTGAATGTGAATCCTACATATAGTGTCAACAATCCAAAATCGATTTGTAACGGAACAAGTTATGCATTCAATGGACACACCTATTCAATTGCGGGAACCTACAGTGATACGTTGCATTCGGTAACAGGATGCGATAGTATCATTATAACACAGTTGAATGTAAATCCAATCTACAGTGTCAACAATCCAAAATCGATTTGCAGCGGAACAAGTTATTCCCTTAATGGACACACCTATTCAATTGCGGGAACCTACAGTGATACGCTGCATTCGGTAACAGGTTGTGATAGTATTATTGTTACACAGCTCACCCTTAATGCAGCACCAACAGTAACCCTTAGCGCTACCGGTTCTACCCTTTTCTGTGCAGGTGGTAATGTTGTATTAACTGCAAATGTGGGTACAGGATTAACGTACAATTGGCTGAACAATAATGCGACAGTTGCTTTGGCTAATGCCAATAATTACCCGGCCACACTTAGTGGAAACTATCGCGTGATTGCTACCAATGTTGCGGGTTGCTCCGATACTTCTGCTGCCATTACAGTAACAGCCAATCCTAGACCGGCAACTTTTTCCATTAATGGTGTATTGGCTCCTCAGATTAATAGTTTCCAGGCATATAGTGTAAGCAATACCGTTGGATCAACATACAATTGGCTGGTAACAAACGGAACCTTAATTAGCGGAGCAAATAGCAATCTTATTGTAGTGCAATGGGGAGCATCAGTTGGAAATGCGGGTATCAAAGTAATAGAAACAAACAGCACGGGTTGTGTGGGAGATACCATTTCACAAACAACCAATCTTGCAGTGCCTGTAAAACTCATCAGCTTTACAGCAAGCAAAAACGATGATTATATTGCTTTAAACTGGACAACTGCCAGCGAAGAAAACAATGATTATTTTATTGTTCAACGCTCAACCGATGGAAAACAATTTGAAGACATAGGCGAAGTAGATGGTAACGGAACAACAAGTGCAATAACCCACTATCAATACCTCGACAACACAACACAAATAACCAATCAACCTATTAACCAATTAACATTCTTCTACCGCCTGAAACAAGTAGACTTCGATGGCAAATTCGAGTACTCAAAAACAGTTGTTGTAAACGGTGAACAAAGTAAAGAGCAAAGCCAACAGCTAACACTCAGTGTATCTCCAAATCCGTTCACCGACCAGGTTCTACTGAAAGCTACCGGTGTTACTAATCAACAGGCAACGCTGCGCATTATCGATGCATTTGGAAAAATGGTACTTGAACAACAAACAGAATTGAAAGAAGGAGAAACGTTTATTGACCTGAGCCAATTTGCAAACACAAACCAATCAGGAGCGTATGTTGTGCAGATTATTACAGCTGATAGAATTTTGAACCACCATATAATTAAAGCTAAATAATGAATCTGCTCTCAAACAAGGCGCGTAAGATCATTGATATTGCAATGTTGCTGATTGTAGTTGTTACAAGTATCTTTCTTATTTGGCTGGGATGTAACTACTGATAAAAAAAATGTGTTTGATTTGATTAAAAAAAAGGAAATGCTAATGCATTTCCTTTTTTTTAACCTGTCACATTGAGTTTATCGAAGTGCTGGATGTCCATTAGAACCTATATTACGTCTCGTTTACCACAATCCTCTTTAGAACTTCTTTTATCATTAGCAGGCTTCGATGAACTCAGCCTGACATTCCACCAGTTGTCGCGGCCGTCCGTGACCTGCTCCCATAAAGTTAAATGCACATTTTTAAGTACGTGTGAAAGAAATTTAATTCCCTTCAAACCCTTTACTTCGCATTTCTGTTTTCCTATCAACAGACAATAACGAATGAAATACAACGCTATTCCAAAAACAGCCATAGATTTTCTCAGATCAGTATCAAAGAACAATAACCGGGAATGGTTCAACGCACATAAGGAGCATTACTTAGAAGCTTATGAGCAGATCATAGGTTTTGCAGATGCACTGTTGGAAAAGATGAACGTACATGACCATCTTGAAACAGAATCGGGCAAAAAATCCATCTACCGGATATATGCGGATACCCGCTTTTCAAAGGATAAAAATCCTTATAAAACTCATTGGGGAATACGTTTTAAGAGAGCAACCCAAAAGCTTCGTGGTGGTTATTATCTCCATCTCGAACCTGGAAACTCTTTTATTGCGGGTGGCTTTTTTGCTCCTAACCCTGAAGACCTGAAAAGAATAAGGCAGGATATTGATTTCAATTATGATGATTGGAACAAAATGCTGTCTGGAAAACAGCTTGTGAAGACCTTTGGCACATTGCGTGGAGAACAGGTATCCATTGCACCCAAAGGGTATGCGAAGGATCACCCCGCAATTGAGCTGTTGAGATATAAGCAATTTTTGCTTCGCCATTCATTCACAGATGAAGAAGTATTAGCGAAAGATTTTACGGGAAAAGCATCTGATATTTTTAAAAGCATGCGTCCGTTCCTTGATCATATGAGCGAGGTTCTCACAACCGATCTGAATGGAGTTTCCATTATCTGATAAATACTCTCAGAAAGAGTATGGGACATAAAAAACCCGACTTATAAGAATCAGGTTTTAAAAGTGGTGTGGGAGGGAATCCCTGCCTGCTTGACGCAGTCAGGCAGGGAACCCCCGGCACAAAGATTTTCAGTCTACTATTTTTATCTTTCTCAAGAAATTTTTTCCGGCTGTTGATTTCAGGTAAACTTCTCGTTTCCGAGCATCTGCCCTATTCTCAAATTGTTCCTGATAAATTACTTTCCATGGTCGCCAAGTTTGAGTGTATTTGGATTTTCCTGAATTGTGTTCTGCAATTCGGTTTTCAATATTCTGCGTTTGACCCACATAGAGCTTTTGTGGATCAGCTATGGATTGAATAACATAAACGTAAATCATATTCATAAAAAAACCCGATTCAATAAGAATCAGGTTTTAAAAGTGGTGTGGGAGGGAATCGAACCCCCGACACAAAGATTTTCAGTCTTTTGCTCTACCGACTGAGCTACCGCACCATTTGTTGGGGATGCAAAAGTAGGATTTTCTGCATACGATGCAAATAATTTTTAACTTTTCCGGAATTTTTCTTGTGTTTGGCCTCACCTTTTTTTCGCTATTATTGTGAGCAAACAAGCCATCCTACCATGATAGCACAAATACTCTTTCTACTCGTTTCAGGTATAGCCACTTACTTTTTTGTTAAAAATCTGGGTACCATCCGCAGAAACATTCTGTTAGGCAAAGACATAGATATTAGCGACAATAAACCTGAACGTTGGAAAACCATGCTAAAAGTGGCTTTCGGGCAAACCAAAATGGCTGCACGACCTGTTCCGTTTGTGCTTCACTTAATTGTGTATGTTGGTTTTGTGCTTATCAATATTGAAGTATTGGAAATATTAATTGATGGCGTTTTTGGTACACACCGCGTGTTATCCGTACTTGGACCCGTTTACAATCTCGCAATCGGTTTCTTTGAAATTCTTGCTATCGGGGTATTGATTTCATGTGTTATCTTTCTTTGCCGCAGATACATCGTTAAACTAAAGCGTTTTCAAAGCCCTGAACTCAAAGGCTTTCCCAATAAAGATGCAACAACCATTTTATGTATTGAAATTGTATTGATGGCTGCTTTGCTCAAAATGAATGCTGCCGATCAATTGTTGCAACTTCGCGGTGCTGAGCATTACACCCAGGCCGGTTCATTCCCCATAAGTAGTTGGCTGATCGTTCCTTTTTACC
>JAZKGH010000281.1:0-4624 GCA_040386055.1 Bacteroidota bacterium | reverse complement strand
GGAACTCTTCTGATGATTGAGCGCGGTGCATGGTGGTTCCATATCCTTGGGATCTTTGCTTTTATGAACTACCTGCCTTTCAGTAAGCATTTTCATATTATCATGGCTTTCCCAAACACTTACTATTCTAACTTAAAACCCAAAGGCCAACTCGAAAATATGGCATCGGTTACGCAAGAGGTAACATTGATGATGGACCCTGCTGCTGCTACTCCTGAAGGATATACACCACCAACCAGTTTTGGGGTGAAAGATGTACACGATCTTACCTGGAAAAACTTAATGGATGCCTATACCTGCACTGAATGCGGAAGATGTACATCGAGCTGCCCGCAAAACATTACCGGCAAACTGCTTTCTCCTCGCAAAATTGTGATGGATGTGCGCGACCGTTTGGAAGAAGTGGGCAAAAATATTGATGCCAACAAAGGCACTTTTGTAGAGGATGGTAAAAACCTGCACAGCTATATCAGCGAAGCTGAACTATGGGCCTGCAATACCTGCAACGCTTGTGTAGAAGCTTGTCCGATAAACATCAATCCAATGGAAATGATTGTGGAAATGCGGAGGTACAAAGTGATGGAACAATCATCTGCTCCCGGAACCATTAATAATATGTTTACCAATTTGGAAAACAATCAGGCGCCATGGCAGTTTAGTCCAATGGACAGAGCCAACTGGACACAAGAGTAATTAAATACAGTAGCAATGAAACACTCTCGCTGCTTTCTTTTGCTTGGTGTTGCACAGCAACACAAAGGAGAGGGCCGATTGGGTGCGGACTATGTGGTCAATAAACCTTAAAACATCAGGAACCACTTATTCTTTACCGCAACCATAACAGCCTGCGTTTTGCTGCTCACATGCAGCTTCTGGTATATTTTAGTGATATGTGTGCGCACCGTATGCGGACTGATGAATAACTTATCAGCTACGCCTTTATAATCCAGCCCTTCAACCAGTCCTTTTAAAATATCCATTTCCCTGTCCGAAAGAACGGTTTCTGTCTTTTGCTTTTTTTCTATTTTCCCCTTCACCAATAACTGCAATGCTTTTCGGGCAATGCGCGGACTCATGGGTGAGCCTCCGTATTCTATAATTTCTTTAATAGCCGATACAATACGGTCAATGTTTTCATCCTTTAACAGGTATCCTATAGCTCCTGCCTTGATGGCTTCAAATATCTTGTCATCATCATCAAACACTGTAAGCATTAAAAATTTTGTTTGTGCATATAGTTCACACGCAATATTCACTGCTTCAATTCCGTTCATCACCGGCATATCAATATCCATCAACACCACATCCGGTAATTGTTTCTGCTTTTTCATCTGCTCCAGAAAATCCTCTCCATTGGCTGCCAGAAACAACACATTGATACCCGGTATTGATCCCAGCTTTTCGGAAAGCGAAACGCGATTGGGTTGTTTATCATCAACAATAGCTATGTGTATCATAGTGCAGGTATTTAGGTAACAAATTTGATAAATATGGTTGGCGGTTCCTATACAGCAAATGCATCATTTTAGGTGCAATATCAGTGTGGTTCCTTTTCCTTTCTCAGAGCTTATATCAAGCATAGCATGTGTTTCGGTAGCTCGGGCCTGCATGTTAATCAAACCATAGTGTCCCTTACGTTGTGCTTCCTCCCAGTCAAAGCCTTTTCCGTTATCCGTAATCATGAATACAAATGAGTGTATTTCATCACTGTTAAAACGGATATCAATTTCTGAACACGATGCATGTTTCAGGCAATTGTTAAAGGCTTCCTGGCAAATCCGAAACATATTAAGCGCAATTGCTGGTGAGAGCGTCCGGGAGGTAACAAAATCATCATGAAAGTGCACCTGGATCTCTTTGTTAAACTCCAGCATTTTTAAGGCGAACTGCTTAAACCTGTCTGCAAAATCTTCTACACTAAGTGTTGTATTGCTAATTGCCCAGATGGTTTGCCTCAAGGTGAGAATAGCATTCCGGCCTGCTTCACTTAATGCTTTTAAACGTATCTGCTCATCTGCTTCACTTATCTGGTGGGGGTGCTCCAGCATCCACTCAATGTTGGTTATGAGATAAGATAATTGTGCTCCTACATTATCATGCAGATCACGTGAAATACGCAGCCGCTCATTTTCAAGTTTTTGCTGAATATCAAGTTCCCGTTGCAAACGGATCTTTTGCCTGTTGATCCATATATAAACCAGGCCCAAAACAATTGAGAGGATCAATACTCCTAAGAGAGAATAAAACCACAGTGTCTTCCAAAACGGAGGTTTTATACTGATAGCCAAAACAGTTGGTGTATCGTTCCAAATACCATCTGAGTTTGATGCTTTCACTTTCAACTTATATTCACCATGCGGTAAATTAGCATATCTGGCAAAACGTTTTGTGTTGTTATAGATCCACTTTTCATCAACACCTTCCATCATATAGGCATACTGGTTGTTTGCAGCATTTGTCATTTCGGTTGCCATAAACTCAAAGGATATTGTGTTTTGAAAATACGGAAGGCTAATATATTGTTTAAGCCAATATGCGGTGTCGCTAATATAAGGCTCATCCAACAGATTTATTTTGCCGATAAATACATTGGTTTTATTGGAATTAGGTAATAGATCTTTAGGAAAAAAAGCATTAACACCATCAACTCCTCCAAAGAATAATTGCCCGTCAGCGGCTTTGTAATATGCCCCGGTATTAAACTCGTTGGATTGCAAACCATCCTTTACTGTATAGTGTTTAAAACTCTTTCCCTTAACAAAATAACAGGATAAACCTTTGTTGTGGCTGAACCACATATTGCCATCATCATCACATAAAATACCATACACAAAATTATCGGGTAAATAGTTTGAGGTGCTAAAATGATCAACACGTTCAAATGACTTATTATAAACATACACACCATTGGTGGTGGCAACATAATAATTTCCTTCAAGATCCTCATTAATACATTTGGCTAGTTGTTCACCATCCTGCTTCAGCCTTAATTTAAATACTTTATCATTCAACTTTCGCACATAGGTTCCATTAACGTAACCCGTGATCAGAAATTTGCCATCATTTGAGTAATAAATGCTTGAGATATTAGCACCCGATTCTCCAGTCAAAACTTTTGTAGTATACCTGCCTTTTGAATAAATCATTTCAAAAACAATATCATTCCTGGAAATAAATACCCTGTCATTTTTTCGGTAGGCCATCTGATACGAACTAATCACAACTTTTTGGGGAAAAGCAGGGTTTGCAATAAGGTGTGTGTACTCTTTGCTCTTTCCTGTATAAATATTGACCAAAAACAGGCCGTACCTGTATTCCTGGTTATTGGTAACCCAGATCTCGGAATCGTTCGCAGCACATACGGATGTAAAGTTTTGCATCGGTTTTACCGGAAATGCTTTTGACCTGTCTAATTTTACATTGGTATATGTATTTAAATCGTGCACCACAATTCCCTCATCGTACACTGCGGTAACAAGCTTATTTCCGGGTAATGTGCATATACCCTTAATCATGTTCTCCTCGTCATATATGCTTTGATACGTTTTAAACTTTACCGCTTGCGTGGATGTATACCGTAAACCCCTGCCATCTGTTCCAAACCACATGATTCCCTCTTTATCATACAGGAAAGAGGCTGTGCGATTATAGGATTCCTTTTTATCGTGATCAAAGCTTTCGTAGAAGGTAACCTTATAGGTCAGCGTATCAATAAAGGCATACCCCACACCGCTTGTTATTACCCAATTGTTTTTAACCAACGACATCTTATTCAGACTTTCCATTTTAGGAACAAAGGCCATTTTTTCATAACGTCCCGTCTTTATATCGTAACGCGAAAACGCATTATCTTTTAAAAAGTAAAGATGATCTCCGTGCATTTTAAAATCACCCGATCCATTTATATTAATGGGAAGGAATGACATTGTCTTTGTGTTAAAATCACATTTCAGCAGATCTCCTCCATCAAACAAAACTATTGCAGTCTCATTGACCCGGTAGGCTTTTCTGAACTCTTCCGGCTTTTGTTTGGCGATATTGTTGATAAAGGTTTTTGTGTTCGATAAGGTGCATTGTTTGGTATTATACCTTAACAAATCATGCCCTACCGGTTTTATCCAAAGGTGTTCACCGTCCGGCTCATCAAACAAATAGTAACAATGATCTTTGATAGCAGCAATAAATGGAAAAGTGAACTTATGTATAAAGTTATTTTTCACCGGATCATAAACATCCAACCCTCTGTCACTTCCTATCCAAATATGACCGTATTTATCTTCAATAAGGATGGTGATATTATTCCCGCTCAGGCTATTTGTATCTTTTAGATCACGTTTATAGGCCGTAACTTCATACCCATCATAACGGTTCAATCCATCAGCAGTACCCACCCATAAAAAGCCATTTCTATCTCTCAGGATTTGCCATATTGAATTTTGACTGAGACCATCATTTACACTCAATGTTTTGAATCGATACGGGCTGTTTTGCGCTTCTGTGAAAAAGGCAAAAAATAAAAAAATGATGGTTATTACATATCTGCTTCTCATCATGTCAGCTGTAAGGTTAGTGTGGTTCCTTTTCCCTTTTCAGAGTGGATGTCAAGCGTTGCATTTGTTTCGGT
>JAZKGH010000280.1:0-5750 GCA_040386055.1 Bacteroidota bacterium | reverse complement strand
CCTTTTTAGCATGCAAAACATATTTAGTCAATTCGGGATGGACAATATTGTACTTACCCAATAATACAGGTGCTTTGGCAGCTGTTACATCATAAGATTTACCCTTTACCCATGTTTGCAGTAACACAGCGTCATTTGAAAAAACAGGCGCGTCCGTAATCAAAAAATTAGCAATCAGTCCTGCTTTGAGCGAACCAACCTGCTGTTCAACTTTAAGCAATGCAGCAGGTGTTGCCGTAAGTGCTTTTAAGGCATCGGTTTCCGGTAAGCCACACGCCACAGCCTTTTTCACGTTTTGCAAAAACTGTTTGGCGTTCTCGCATCCATCGGAAGTTAATGCAAAACGTATTCCTTTTTCATTTACCAATCTTGCATTGAAGGGGGCCATTTCCCAGTGTTTTAAATCTGTAGTGCTCACATAAGCAGCGTCAAAAGGATCTTCCACATCACATGCTTTGGGGAAATTCACCGGTACTATCAATGTTGCGTTCGTTGCTTTTACTTCCTCGAGTCGTTGGTATTCATCTCCGGCAGTTTTTATTACATATTGTACACCGAATTCATCTCCTATTTTATCTGCACGCAGGATTGAAAGTTTAGTATCTGCTGCAAAAATGGAGGGAAGTGTTTTTAACTGATTGAATGATTCGAGTGTGAGATTGGTTTCTTTGGTTTGCTTTTGATACCACAATGCATCATAATATGTTTGGCGTAACAAAGCAACGCTTCCCATTAAGGAAGATGGATAGGATTGCCTGGAACTGCCCTTGCTAAATGAAAACCCCGTTGCGGCTTTCTGCACCAGCACCATTTCTTGTTCAGCACCGTTAGCTGTTAACACCAATGTACTGCTGCCTCGACAAATACCATCCTGCACTCCGCTCAACACCAGCCCAAAACCGGATTCTCTGAATTGCGCGGCTTTTTTATCATCTGTTACAAAATAGTTTGCTGCGTGCACTTCCGCCCGTATGGCTTCATTCCAGTTATAGGCACCCTTTTTAGCTGACACAAATTGTCGGGTCTCCTGTTCACTTTTTTTATTTTCAGAAGATAGTTGCAAACCATATGAAGCATACAAATCAATAAAAGCCGGATAGATAAATTTGCCTTTAGCATTTATAACTGTAGCGCCTTGCGGAATTGCTTTTGCACCCCCGGCATATACTACTTTTCCATCTTTGATCAGAAGCAATCCATTCTCGATTTTAGTCTGATAATCCACATACAATGTTGCATTGGTAAAGGCAAAAAACTGAGGTGTAACATCGCGCGGACCGTTTACCGGAAATGTTTGTTGGGCATGAGCAGCAAGGCTTAACATCAACCAACAGCTGATTAGAAGTTTCTTCATTAAGGGCAATATAGCAGAATTACAATAGAGTGTAAAACCGCTAATCATTTTATACTAACAGGTTTTCTAACAACCACAACCCTTACGTGTTTTCACCACTCCTTTTTCGTCAATGGTTTTGATGATTTTGCCTTTGCTGTAAAAGATCTGCCACTTGAGTTTTCCTTCCTCCCATTTTTCTTTTCGGTCAATTGATCTATTTGGATTGTAGTACATCCATATTTTATGCTTTTGTCCGTTGTGGTAAAATCCGCGTTCCTTTACTGTTCCATCCTCATAGTTGCTGCTGTATTTTCCGTCAGGAAGTGTCTGTGAGCGGGCAATTACAGGGCTTAATGCAAGCAGTAAAGAGCAGCATATGGCTAAAATAAACTGACTGTCAGCCCATTTGTATTTTGAAATGTTTTTTTTCACTGTTTCAAAGTTAAAAACATTTGTTATTTTAGCAGCCTTATCGTTACTGCACATTCATATTAAAATAACTCGTGATAACTCATATTGACGGAAAATTGGTTCAAAAAACCCCAACCTATGTGGTGATTGATTGTGGCGGAGTTGGTTATGCGATCAATATCTCCCTTCACACATACGAAAAACTGGGCACCAGCGAACGGCTCAAACTCCACACCCATCAGGTGATTAAGGAGGACAGCCATACCTTGTACGGATTTTTTGACGAAGATGAGCGTCAATTATTTGTACAGCTTTTATCGGTAAGCGGGGTGGGACCCAACACTGCCCGCCTAATGTTATCCTCTTTAAAACCTTTTGATATCAAGCAAGCAATAACCATTGGCAACTGGGCGTTAATTAAAACCGTTAAAGGTATCGGTGAAAAAACAGCGCAAAAGGTGGTAATTGACTTGAAAAACAAAGTGAAAGGAGATGAAACTGCAGAAGGACTCTCGTTTGCAGGTTCTAAAAATGTATCCATGGAAGAAGCATTGGCCGCCTTGGTTATGCTCGGATTTTCTAAAAATGAGGCCGAAAAAGGGCTTCAAAAAATTAGGCAACAAAATCCCCTCTATACAGTTGAAGAGTTAGTAAAAAACACCTTAAAAATTCTTTGATGGCGCATTTCTACTTTGTTAAGTAACTCTCGAAACACATACATATCATTTTCAGCAGCTCTAGCTATCCTTTTATCGGTGGCCTGGATGGCTAGTGCCGAAAACGTAGTTGAAAAAGAGGAAACCAAACTGCGCAAAAAAATGTGGGGATTTGCCCCGCCAGACTCTTTATTAGGTGATACTCCGCGACCCAAACTACCTTATCCTATTAAGGACCGCAAGCCTTATGAACGTACCTCTTCTAAAAATCCATTTGACTTAGGAGAGCCTTCGAATATTAAAAACCGCTACGACCTCGATCCTGAAACAAACACCTATAATTATACATCCAAAGTTGGTGGTCAGGAATACCGTCTTCCTGCTTCTGTTTCTATTAAAGATCAGTTGAGAGAAGAGAACAAACAGCAAAACCAAAATTATTTCAGACAACGTTCACAGGCCAACAACTTTGTAAGCGGGAGTGGTATTATTCCTCCGTTAAGAGTTGGTCCGAAAATATTCGAAAAGATCTTTGGAAGTGGTATCATCGATATCCGACCGCGTGGAACGGCTGAGTTAATTTTCTCAGGAAACTTTAATACCGTACGCAATCCGGCATTTGCTCCGCAACAACAAACCACAGGGCAATTCGACTTCAAACAAAAGATTCAGTTGAATGTTCAAGGTAGTATTGGCGACAGGATGAAGGTAAACATCAACTATGATACGGAGGCAACCTTTGATTTTGAAAATCAGGTGAAGCTTGACTACTCCGGAAAAGAAGATGATATCATCAAAAAAATTGAATTGGGAAATGTGAGTTTACCACTAACCTCGTCTCTCATTCAGGGTAGCCAAAGTTTGTTTGGTATTAAAACCGTGCTTCAGTTCGGAAAATTGACGGTGACTACCATTATCACACAACAACGGGGTAAAACAACGGAAACGGAAATTTCGGGCGGAGCTCAAACCACTAAATTTGATATTCAGGCAGATGGCTATGATATGAACCGTCACTATTTCTTATCACAATACTTTCGTGATAATTATGATGCCTGGCTTTCCAACTTACCCGTTATCGGATCTCCTATTATCATCAACCGTGTAGAGGTTTGGGTAACCAACCGAACAGGTTCATTTGACGGATCAAGGGATGTGGTGGGTTTTGCCGATTTGGGTGAATCCGACAAACGTGCCAATACAAAATGGGTGGTTGCCAATAGCGTACCCGACAATAGTAGCAATAATTTGTATGCGTACTTAAATGGACAAACAACCCTTAATACCAATAAACCGGGATTACGTTCTGCATTACAAGTGCAAAATGAATTGCAAAACGATCAGTCAAAAACAGGACTTGAACCTATTTCTCAATATCAGGGTGTCAGCTACGCCCGGTTGCTCTCTCCAACTGAATACACCATTAATACCCGCTTAGGATATATTTCCCTGAATCAGTCTCTAAATAATGATGATGTGCTGTGTGTTGCCTACGACTATTCCTACAATGGAGTACCGAGACAAGTGGGAGAGCTAACTACGGATGTTCCGCAAAATCCCAATACGCCTGCCGTCTTGTTTACCAAAATGTTGAAAGGTCCTTCGTTACGTCCCGATTTGCCTATATGGGACCTGATGATGAAAAACATCTATTCATTGGGAACATTCCAGCTACAACAAAAAGATTTTAAACTGAATGTTATTTATGCCGATGACCCATCGGGTGCGGATTTAAATTATCTACCCATCCAAAATGAACCACAGCTAACCGGATTGCCGTTGGTGCGTGTGTTTAATCTCGATAATTTAAATACTCAACAAGAGAAAGCTCCTGATGGAAACTTCGACTTTATAGAAGGTGTTACAATCAACTCGCAACAAGGGCGTATCATCTTCCCTATGCTTGAACCCTTTGGTAATTACCTTGCCAAAAAGTTTATAAATGATCCTTCCCGGGCCCGGTATTACTCTTTCTTCGAGCTGTATGATTCCACGCGTTTTGCCGCGGTGCAATTGCCGCAGTATAATAAATTCTTCTTACGCGGAACCTACTCCGGAAACTCCAGCTCCGAAATTTCATTGGGACAAAGCAATATTCCGAAAGGGTCGGTAAAAGTTACCGCCAACGGAGCACCCCTTACCGAGAATCAGGATTTTACCGTTGACTATCCATCAGGGCGTGTCAAGATTATCAATACCGCTTTACTCAACTCAGGAGCCGTTATTAAGGTTTCATCTGAAAGCAATTCCTTGTTCAGCGTTCAGCAAAAAACATTATTGGGATCTCGTTTTGACTATAAAGTAAATAACGATTTTTTATTGGGTGGTACCATTTTATACCTTAATGAACGACCGCTTACACCTAAAGTGAATATTGGAGAAGAGCCTATCAGTAATATGATGATCGGTTTTGACGGAACGTATCGTAAAGAATCACGCTTCCTTACGAAGCTGGTGGATCGCCTTCCGTTTATTGAAACAAAAGAACCTTCGCAACTCATATTACAAGGAGAATATGCACAACTTATTCCGGGTGTGCAGAGTTCGCTGGCCAATAGCGGAACGGCTTACCTTGACGATTTTGAAGGTAGTGAAACACCCTTTGATTTACGTCTGGGAAATAACTGGTTTCTGGCTTCTACTCCCCAAGGCCAGCTTGATAAATTTCCGGAAACCTCCCAAACCAATAAACTTGATTATGGTTTTAAACGTGCCAATCTTGCATGGTACACCATTGCCACTACCTTCTACCTCAATAATGCCCAAACACCTACCCATATTCAAAATGATGATGCTCAATTATCCGATCACAGAGTAAGACAGGTAGGAGTGAATGAGATTTATCCAAGTCGCCAGATTCAAAGCGGACAACCAACCAATTTACCAACCTTCGACTTATCATTCTATCCAAAAGAACGCGGAGCATACAACTATAGTGTTTCAGCATTAAATGCAGATGGAACCTTAAAAAATCCTACCCAAAACTGGGGTGGAATCATGCGCAAAATTGAACAAAACGATTTCGAGGCATCCAACATTGATTATATTGAAATCTGGATGCAGGATCCTTACCTCAGCAATCCAAATCCCGGCAACAAAGGTGAATTGTACATCAACCTTGGAAATATTTCTGAAGATATTTTACGTGATAACAGACGTGCTGCCGAAAACGGTTTGCCTCGCTCAACCGATCCAACCTTGCAATATACAGACACCACTGTTTGGGGAAGAGTACCTCGCCAACCGGTGGTAAACTTTGCCTTTGATGCTGATCCGGCCGCACGCGAATTGCAGGATGTGGGACTCGATGGCTTTAATGATGATGCGGAACGTGCCTTTTTTGAATC